>JALVTH010000026.1 GCA_027036015.1 Campylobacteraceae bacterium | reverse complement strand
CATTAAAATGTATGCAGATATTGATGATGATATAGATATTTTTGATTATAAAAAAATAAAAAAAATTTTTAATAAAAATAAAAAATTTTCAGAATTTTTACCAACTTACGTACCTTCATTTAGCGAATATTTATTAAGAAACTATTATCAACAATATCAATATAAATTTATTCCAAAAGGTGGGGTTTTTATTGTTGATGCAAAAACTATGAAGATTAAAAAGTTTATTTATACTGGAATTGGAGCTGGACACGTTGCTTTTTCTAAACAAAAAGGTTTGGCAATTGTTACAAATCACTTAGATAGAGTTATTTCTATTATCAATTATAAAGAGATGGAGTTTGTAACAAATATTTATTTAGATTTTCCAAGAGCAAATTTTACAAAGTTAACTCAATCGCACATGCAATACGTAAGTAGCGATGGAAAATATTATTATAATTTTTGGAGTGATGGAGGATACTTTTTTAGAATTAATTTAGATGAATTAGACGTTGATAGCGTTATTGAAGTTGGAGGAGTGCCAATTCAAGGAAACTTTTACGAAAAAGTTAATACGACTTGCGATTTAGATGAAGTTTCAAGCGACGATGGATATGATAGATTTTTTAATGATATAGACGAAAATGGTGACGATAGAGGTGACTTTGAGAAATGGTTAAGAAATTATGATGAAGAGAGCTTTTTTCAAGAATTAGAAAATAAATTTACAAGAGGACACAAACATCATAAGTATCATAGACATCACCACCATAGACGTCATAAACATAAACAAGATTAAAACGATGACTAACGATTAGACTCCTTGAGTCGTATCAAAGACTCTTATATGGAGTCTATCGCTATAATAGAAATTATGTTTTTTACAAAATTCAAAAACAGCTTTATCGTTTTGCCAAAGAGCTTTTTTAGATTCTCCAACAGGCATGCAATATATTGGCAAATTGGGTGCTAAGGCAGTGATTTCTTTAATTTCTGCTAAAGCACTTATTTGAATAAGCTCTTTTGAGAGTGGAAATTTAAAAAAGGCTTCTTTGGCATTTTTAGCAATAGTAGCAATTGCTTCTTTATTAATTCTTTTTGATTTTGGCTCAAGTGAGTTTGAAAGCTTGATTGAAAGGGCAAAAACAAGTTCTTTATATTGAGGATATTTTTTAAAATCAATTACAATTGTTGCATTTGTCTCAATTGTGATTTTGATGTTTTTTTCTAATAAAAAAGTGATAATTTGATAAAATGTTTCATCATTAAAATACAAAAGCGGTTCACCTCCAGTAATGACAAAATGAGGTAAAAATCCAAGTTCGTTTAATTTTGCTTCTAAATGAGTAATAAAAGCTTTGGCATCATTAATTTTTTGCCATCTATTTTTAAAAGCACTATCTACGGCAAAAAAGGTATCACATCCTCTTTTTTCTTTTGAGTTGATAAAATATTTTGTATTAAAACCTGGACAATTTAAATTGCATCCTCCAGTTCGTAAAAAATAAGAAGGCACACCCATATATTTGCCTTCTCCTTGAATGGAGAAAAACTCTTCAACTAAATAAAACATTTAACCACCTGTATAGTAAAAGGCGCGATTTGAAGTTTCGCTTTCTTCTTCGCTCCAGCGATTCTCTTTTGGCTTATTTGCTAAAACATCGTGTAATATGGCAACAGCTTTTTGAATATCTTTTTGTTTAATAGCTTTGGCAATAGACTGGGCTTCATCAAAATAAAGGCATGGAATTAAATGCCCTTCAGCTGTAAGTCTAATTCTATTGCAATCTTCGCAAAAATCGTGTTTATGTGGGTCAATCAATCCAAATTCATAGCCATTTTCTATAATTTTATATTTAAAGCTTGGTGAATTTGGAGTGCGACCTATTTTTTTGATTGTATATTTATTTTTGATAACTTCTAAAATCTCTTTACCAAACATTCCTTCAATTGTGCCTTTAGCATAGCTATTTTCCATATATTCAATAAATCGAACTTCCATTTCTCTTTTGCGGCAAAACTCTAATATATCTAAAATTTCTCCATCATTAAGTCCTTTTATTGGAACCATATTAATTTTTATTTTAAAATTTTGCTCTCTTGCAGCTTCTATTCCTTCTAAAACATTTGCTAAAACATTTTTTTGTGCAAGCTGGGCTGCAACTGCTGGTTTGAGTGTATCTAAAGAGATATTGATGCGCTTTAATCCTGCTTCTTTTAATTTTTTAGCATAATTTGCAAGCAAATAGCCATTAGTAGTAAGCGCTAAATCGATATTTGGATTGTAATTTGAAATTAATGAAATAAAATAATCTAAATCTTCTCTAATTAAAGGCTCTCCGCCAGTAATTCTAATTTTAGTAATTCCTTGATCGATTGCAACTTTTACAAACATAAAAAGTTCATCAAAGCTTAAAAGATTTTCTTTTGGCTCCCAAGAAAAAGGTTTTTCGGGCATACAATAAAGACATCGGAAATTACAACGCTCAGTTACCGAAATTCTTAAATAATTAACCTTTCTGCCATATTTATCAATTAACATCAAGTGCCTTATTCAAAGATTTTTTTATAAGATTACCCAAAAGTGATTAGAAATTTCTTAATTTACATCAATTTCAGAAGAAAAGAAAAAGAGGCAAGAAAGCTCTTGCCTTAAAGAAGGATTATTTTAAACCTTTCCATTGAGATTTATACCATAGGTATGCCAAAATTGTAAAAATAATCATAAAGCCAAGAACCCATGGTCCAACTGCTTCTCTTTTTGGTTTAGAAGAGTCGCCAACCTCTTCAAGATAAGTTTTTACTTTTTCAAAAGCTTCTTTTGTTACCCCAACTCTTGGCATTGCAGTTCCAAAAAGATGAGATTGAGGATTTTCTACAAATGTTGCTAAATAGTGTTCACTTCTTGCTCTAATAATAATTGATAAATCTGGTGGAAGTTTTCCAAGATATTTTGCTAAGTTGTTTTGATACTCGGCAACTTTTTCTTTAAATTTTAATCCTTCTATATCTTGTCCAGTTTTGATGTTTGGTTTTGTTTTTGGAACAGTTCCAATTTGCGTCCATTTTGCATAGCGCATTGCGTGGCATCTTCCACAAGCACTCTCAAAAGCTTGTTTTGGTGTTATTTCTTTTGGAGCAATTGATTTTAAATATGCAATAATATCAGCTATATTTTGATCGCTTCCGCCCATACCAGCTGGCATTGCAATTTTTTTCACGAATGCACCATGAGCTGGGTCTAAAATAAATGCTGCTAAAAATTTCGGATCATAAAGTGCTCCAGCATTGCTTAAATCTGGTGGATTAACGCCATAAGTTTTAGAGGCAGTTAAAGCATCAGTTGGAGCTTTTATTCCAGCTGCTTTTATCCCATGGCATCCTGCACAAGCAGAAATTGCATTTTTACCATTAGCTGCATTGCCTTTAAGAGCAGCAATTTTTTCTACATGAGCCCAAAAAGCTTTTGTATCTTTAATTTTATTTTCATATTTTTTAAGCTCTTCTTCGGCTGCTTTTTTTGTTTTTTCATCTGTTGCACTTGCCATAGATTTTTTAATTTCTTCAACTTTTTCATTTAATACTTCTAAATCACTCTTTCCATCATAAACAAAGTTGTGTCCTTCTACATGTTTATGCATAACTGAGTGTGCATATGGCTCAACTCCCCAATATACAAGTCCTGTAAAAAAGATTACAACTGCTAATATTTTTAATTCTTTCATTATTTACCTCCTATTGGTTTTTCCGCTTTTGTAATAAATGGAAGAATGAGCCATAATGCAATAAAAATATAAGCAAAAGCTTTACCAAATGGTGTATAAATTCCAACAGGTGGTAATTTACCTAATATTGTAAGTCCTACCATGTCAATTAAAAGAACCCAAAACCAAATTTTAAATAGTCCTCTTCTATTTGCAGGAGCAACATTTGGACTTCTATCTAAAAATGGTAATAAGAAGAAAATAACTTGTGCAAATCCAAATGCAATTAAGCCTGGATTTTTAGGGAAAGCTCTTAATACTTCATAACTCCATAAGAAATACCATTCTGGATAAATATGTGGAGGAGTTTTTAATGGGTTAGCAGGATCAAAGTTTACCGGATCCATTGCAAATTCAAAATGATAAAATACTAAATAGAAAAAGAATGTTAAATATATACCAAGAACAAAAACATCTTTACTTAAGAAAACCGGTTTAAATGGAATTACTTTTGATTCTTTTCTTAGTCCTGCTTTCCATTTTTCAGCTTCTGCTTCAAAATCAATCTCTTCACCATCTTGGTTATTAACATGTGGAATTCTAAGTGCACCAAAATGTAATACTATAAGCCCAATAATAACAAGTGGTAGTAATACAACATGAAGCATAAAAAATCTACCTAAAAATGCTTGACTTGGAACATAATTCCCTCTAATCCATTCAACTAATCCTGGAAAATGTAGATGACCTCCTAAGAAATCAGATGAAAAACCTTCAAATAAGTTAGTAATAACCATACCAGCCCAATAGCTCATTTGTCCCCAAGGCAATACATATCCAGCAAAAGCTTCAGCTGAGAATGTTACAAATAAAAGCATTCCTGAGAGCCAAATAAGTTCTCTTCCTCTTTTATAAGAGCCATAATAAATTCCAGTAAACATATGAATGTAAATTATTAAAAATACAATTGAAGCCGCAACCCCGTGTATATGTCTCCAAAGCCATCCATAACCTACTTCTTGCATAATAGTGTGATTAACGCTATCAAAAGCTTGTTTTGTATCTGGAATATAATACATTAAAAGAAAAATACCACTAATTAATAACAAGCCAAATGTAGTGGCAAGCACCATTCCCATTGCCCACAAAAAGTTAATATTTTTAGGAATCCAATACTCTTTGGCAAGAACTTTTTCAAGTGTATCAATTGCTAATCTTTCATTTAGCCATTTATGGCTAAAAGGTCTTGCGTTTGGATCAAAATGTGCCATCTATTCCCTCCTTATGCTACTACGCCAGCAGCTTTTAATTTTTTATATTGTTCACCCTCTTCACCAAGTACTAATTTTGTTCCTTCTACTTTAAATGGAGGTATTACTAATGGTTTTGGAGGTGGTGATTTTAATACTTCTCCAGCTGAGTTAAATTGTCCACCATGGCATGGGCAAATAAACTTATGTTTTTCTGGAAAGTATGTTGGAATACATCCAAGATGCGTACAAAGTCCAATTGCAACAAAGAATTTATCATTCCCAATTTGAACAAGTCTTTTGTCTTTGTGAGCCGGATCATTTGGAGATACTTTCATAACAAATACTGGTTTTCCTCTCCAAAGCTCAGTATGGAGTTCATTTTCTTTTGCCCCGCTAACATCAACAACCGTTTTACCAGCTGCTTTTACACTTGGAAGCGGATCCCACGTGCGTTTTGCCGCATATAAAGCGCCAAGAGCACCCAGACCAGCCCAAGCACCAAGCACTTTGCCCATAAAGTCTCTTCTATCGCTCATAGCCATCCTTTCAGTAGTTTCTCAAAGTAACAACTTATTATAAAACTTTTTTTATTAAATTATTACATTAAAATCTTACTTTAAGGATGGATTTAGTTAATTTGTGGAGCTATTTCACATATTTTTATTAATTATATCAATAATTTTGTCTATCTTATTATTTATTTTTATTGTTTCTTTGTTATTTTTATTATCAAAACTTATATTATCTAAACTTTCTACAACTTTAATGCCAATATTTCGTATAAAATCTATACACTGATTATTTTCTTTATTTAAATTTAAAAAAATTACCGCTTTATTGTTGGCTTTTGCTTCAATAGCAATTTGCTGTGATGCTGTTATAAAAAAATTGTAATTTTGCAATATTTCGTAATAATTTTCACTTTCTATGATAGAATTAAAGTATTTTTTAAGTTTTTCTTCATATTTAACGAAAAAGTAAATTCCCCAATAAAGATCCATTTTCTTAGTGTTAATTGTGTCTAAATATTGGAGTAATATTTTTTCGTAATCGCTATCTTTAAAAACCAATGCAATTTGCTCATTTTGAGTAGTTGATGGAGCTATTTTTGGATAGAGTGCTCCATCTTTAAAAAGATCTATTGTTATAATGTTTGGATAATTTTTTTCTTCACAACTACTATTTAAATAAATTACTGTTGCATCATTAGCAAAATCTAAAAACTCTTGAAAAAATGTTTCATTTGTATCAACAATAACTATATCGCTTTTTTGGGCAATATTTACTATTTCATTGACATTTTCTACAGTTAAGCCTTTTGGCAAACCCCACTCTTTTGCAAGCAATTGTGCACGAAATTCATTAAGTAGTAGTGATATTTCAATGCCTTGTTTTTTTAGTGCATCATAAATTACTTTTGCTCTTCTTACACTATCTAAGCCCTCTTTGTGGTTTGTATAAGCATATAAATAGATCATCTTTTTCCTTTTTGATACATTTTAATATAAACGTGTAAAATCTCAATTGCAGCAGGCGTAATACCACTAATAAGCGATGCACTATGAAGCGTTGGAGGGTTTGCCGCTTGAAGTTTTTCTACAACCTCGTTGCTTAAGCCTTGCACTTTGGTGTAATCAAAATCTTTTGGAATTTTTACTTTAAGCATTTCATGCATTTTTTCAATTTGTGCAAGTTGTTTTTCGATGTAGCGATAATATTTTGCTTCAATTAAAATTTGCTCAAGTGCTTCTTTGCTATATTTTTCAAATTTAGGAACCAAAGTTAAAAGTTTTTCAATAGTTGGTTCTTTAATTCTGGCAATTACGTCAATTAAAGCAGTTTTATCATTAATTTTAGTTTCTCCAAGTTCAGCTAAAATCGCGCTAAATTCTTTTGTTGGCGTAACATAGTTGTTTTTAAGATAGAAAATTGCTTCATTAATATCATTTTGTAATTTTTCAAAGCGATTGAGCGTTTGTTCATCTAAAAGCTTAAGGCGCTTAGCATGTTTTAAAAGGCGTAAATTTGCATTATCTTCACGTAAAATTAAGCGATATTCAGCTCTGCTTGTAAACATTCTATAAGGCTCTTTGGTTCCTTTGGTTACCAAATCATCAATTAAAACCCCAATATAGGCTTCATCTCTTTGTAAAATGAGTGGTTCTTGCCCTTTAACGCTTAATGCTGCATTAATTCCAGCCATTAATCCTTGAGCTGCTGCTTCTTCATAACCTGTTGTTCCATTAACTTGCCCAGCAAAATAAAGACCCTTAATTTTTTTGCACTCAAGCGTATGTTTTAGCTCAGTTGGATCGATATAATCATATTCAATTGCATAGCCAAAACGAACTATTTCTGCATTTTCAAGTCCAGGAATTGAGCGAATCATTTGCTCTTGCACATCGGTTGGCAAAGAGGTGCTTAAACCATTTAAATAATACTCATTTGCTTCACGTGTTTGTGGTTCAACAAAGACTTGATGGCGCTCTCTATCTCTAAATCGATTAATTTTATCCTCAATGCTTGGACAATATCTTGGACCTATTCCTTCAATTTGTCCAGTAAAAAGCGGGGCTTTATCAAAGTTTCCTTCAATAATTGCATGTGTTATAGGGTTTGTATAGGTAATATAGCAAGGAAGCTGACTTGGCTTAAATTCTTCTTTTTTGGTTCGAAATGAAAATGGTTTAGGAGGGTTGTCTCCTTCTTGAATTTCCATTTTACTAAAATCAATACTCTCAGCCTTAATTCTTGCACACGTTCCAGTTTTGAGCCGCCCAATTCTTAAGCCTAGTTTCCGTAAGTTTTGAGCTAAGGTAATTGAGGCAAATTCACCTTGTCTTCCAGCTTGTTGGCGAACTTCGCCAATGTGAATGAGTCCATTTAAAAAGGTTCCAGAAGCAATAACAACTTTTGGTGCTAAATATCTATTTTGCAGTTGTGTAACAACTCCTTTTACTTGATTATTTTCAATGATAAGCTCTTGGACTATTTCTTGGCGAATGTCTAAATTTTTTATTTTATAGAGCCTATCTCTCATGTAGATTTTATATCTATCCATATCTATCTGGGCTCTACTTCCTCTAACAGCTGGTCCTTTGGAGGCATTAAGGATGCGAAATTGTAAACCGGCATAATCGGTTGCTAAGCCCATTTCTCCACCAAGAGCGTCAATTTCTTTTACTAAATGCCCCTTTGCTAAGCCACCAATGGCTGGGTTACATGAACTTGCTCCAATTTGTTCAACGGCAATGGTGAGTAAAAGTGTTTTTACTCCAAGTCTTGCAGATGCACTAGCTGCTTCAATTCCGGCATGTCCACCGCCAATTACGATAACATCATACTTTCTTTCCATATCCTAACCTATTTTTGATATAATTGTTGCAATTATATCAAAAAAGGCTTTGGATGTTTACAGGACTCATAAGAGAAGTAGCAAAGGTAGAAAGTTTTAATGGAAAAAATTTAAAAATTCAAAGCGTTTATAAGCCAAAAATTGGAGATTCTATTGCAATAAATGGAGTTTGTTTGACTGTAACAAAACTTTTAAATAACGGTTTTGAAGTTGATGTTGCAGCAGAAACAAAGCGTATTATTCCAAAAGAAAAATTTATAGGCTTTGTGCATATTGAGCCTGCTATGAGACTAAGTGACAGGATTGAAGGGCATATTTTACAAGGACATATTGATAGTGTAGGAGAGATTATAAAAATTGTTCATCTCAAAGATGGAATTGATTTTTTTATTAGTGTAGATCCTTACTATATTAAATATATTGTGCCAAAGGGTTCAATTGCCATTGATGGTGTTTCTTTAACGGTAAATGAAGTGTTTGAAAAAAGCTTTAGAGTTACTATCATTCCTCATACATATGATAATACCCTTTTTAAAAGCTATAAGATTGGTTCACGTGTCAATATTGAAACCGATTTTTTTGCACGATATATTGAGCATATTTTAAAACATCAAAAGCCCAAAAAAACGCTAACTTGGCAAGAGATTGATGGAATGAGTTTGAGTTTTTAGGAAGAGTTATGAATCTATTTGAATATGAAATTCCAAAAGAAGATGAAAACTTTACCACGCTTTTTGAAAAAAATGACATAAAAATTGTAAGAATTGTTAGCTCAAGTAATATGAAGGAAAAAGAGTTTATCCAAGATGAAGATGAAGTTGTGTTTTTATTAGAAGGAGAGGCAACTTTAGAAGTTGAAGGTAAATTACAAACTTTGCAAAAAGGACAAATGCTCTACATTCCAGCTAAAACGCCTCATAAACTTTTAAAAGTAAGTAATGGAGCACTTTGGCTTGCAATTCATTTTAAAACAAAGTAGCTTCTTGGCATTTTTGCATATCACACTCATTTTCTTCTTCTAACTCTTGGCTTTTACAGCAAGCGCATTCATAACAAATAATAGTATAGCTTTGTGTATCTAAAAAAGCAATTTCATTCAACTGCAACTCTTTATAGCAAGAAGAGCAGTATTTGCTGAGGTTTTGTAAAATTTTTTCATCTATTTTTGTTTGTAAAAAGATTGTCTCATTTACCATTTTCAATCTCACTTATTGCTTTTTGTGCTTCTTTGAAATTTGGATCAAGGCTTAATGCTTTTTGATAAAGCTCTTTTGCTTCTTGCACCTTTCCTAAATCATAAAGGGTATTAGCCCAGTTGTAATAATATTTTGCATACTCAGGATCAAGCTCGACTGCCTTTTTGTGATGAAAAAGAGCTTGTTCATCTTCTCCAAGTTTGTGAAGTGTATTTGCTAACATGTTATGAGCCAAATCATCATTTGGATTTTGATTTAAAATCTCTTCTAAAAGCTCTTTTGCTTTGGGGTAGTTATTCATATTAAGATAACTCACTGCAAGCATTCTTTTTGCATCAAGATTATTTGGCTCTAAAATCAAAAGTGATTCAAGTGCTTTTTTAGCTTCTAAGTTATCATTTTGCTCTAAAGCATTTTGGGCAATTTCAAAAAGTTCTTTGACTCTATCATTTTTGCTTTTGTTTAAATTGTTGTGGCTTGGCGCTATTTTTTCTTGGCTTTGGGTTGCAAGCTCACTTTGGGTATAGTTGCCACTAAAGAGTTGTTTAAAAAAGATATAAAAAATCGCAATTGCTACAAGTAACAGGATAATTTGCGTTAATGTCATAGTAAACCTTATGAATTTTTTTGAAAGTGCAAACAAAGTATAAAGAAAATTAGATAAAAAAGTGCTAAAATAGCAAAAAAAATAAAAGGATTACAAATGGGTATTAAAGAGCAAATTAAAAATGATTTAAAAGAGGCAATGAGAGCAAAAGATGTGCAAAAAAGAGATACTTTAAGAAATTTGAGTGCGGCAATTAAACAAGCCGAAATTGACGGTAAAAAAGAGTTAAGTGATACTGAAATAGAAGCAATTTTAGCAAAATATGCAAAACAAAGAGAAGATGCTATTAAGCAATTTAGCGAAGCTGGCAGAGAAGATTTGGTAGAAAAAGAAAAGGCTGAACTTGAAATTGTGTATAACTATTTACCAAAACCGCTTAGCGATGAAGAGTTGCAAGAAGCAGTAAAAAAAGTAGTAGAAGAAGTTGGAGCAAGTTCAATGCGTGATATGGGTAAAATTATGGGGAAAATAAAAGCTCTTTATGGCTCAAGAGCTGATGGGGCAAAAGTGAATAAAATTGTTAAAGAGATGCTTGGATAATGAAAAAGCTTTTTTTTCTCTTTCTTTTTTGTGCACTGCTTGGAGCAAAAGAGATAAAAATAGGAGTAATTTTACCTCTTAGCGGTATTTTTGAACAATTGGGGCAAGAGGCGCTAAATGGCATTTATTTTGCCCACTTACAAGAGCCTTCCATTGAAAATTATGAAATAAAACTTATTGTTAAAAATAGTAATAGTGATAAAATTGATGCTAAGAAAGATGCAAAAGAGCTTATTGAACAAGAAGAAGTAAGTGCACTCCTTGGTGGTATTGCTTCAAATAGTGCTTACGAGATAGCTAAAATTGCAAATCGATTTCGAATACCTTTTGTAGTTGTTGGAGCTACTAATTTTAAAGTTACGGCAAATAAAAAATATGCAACGCGAATTTGCTTTAGCGATCCCTATCAAGGAGAGATGATTGCAAAGTGGGCGCTTGAGAATAATTTAACTAAAGCTATCTTAATTAACTTTCCAAATGAAGATTTCTCTTTAGAGCTTGTGTATAGTTTTAAAAGATATTTTAGAAAACATAATGGAGAAATAATAAAATCATTTAACCTTGATGCGACAAAAAAAGATTACTCTAATGAGTTAGCAAACATTGATACTTTAAAAACAGATATAATCGTAATTACCGGGTATTATCCAGAAGCTGCAAGAGTTGTTAAAATCTTACGCCAAAAAGAGGTAAATGCTACTATTGTTGGAAGTGATGCTTTGCATTATCAAGAATATTTAGATTTAGCAAAAGATGCAGCAAATGGCGTTGTCGTTGTTGGGGGCTTTAGTGAAGAAAGCGTAAAAGGGATTGAAGCAAAAGAGTTTATAAAAGAGTATAGATTAAAAAATTTGAAAAAACCAAATTTTTTGACAGTTCTTGGAGCTGAGGCTTATGATATACTCTTAGAAGCTATAAATCGATGCATTCAAAATGGTAAGGGAGCTCAAAATCCAAGATGTATAAATGATAATTTGAGGAATTTAAAAAACTTTAGCACAATTGAGGGTATAATATCGATAGATAAGAATGGTAATGCTATAAAGCCAATTATTTTTGATATTGTAAAAAATGGTGCATTTAACTATTTGCAAACTATTTATCCAAGTCAACCAAAAAAGGAGACAAAATGAAAAATAGGCTTCCAACCGTTTTTTTAGGTATCTTTTTTGCCTTGATGTCTATTTATATTTATAATGTTAATCAAGGTGGTGGAGATGTTGTTAATAGAGTTTTTGAAGGAATCAATAACTTTTTGGCAAAATTTTTATTTTTAGATATCTCTTTTGGTTTAGTAAAGGGGGCTTCTTTTCCTTTTATTGTTGCATGGCTTATAGCTGCTGGGGTCTTTTTTACAATTCGTTTTAACTTTATTAATTTACGAATGCTTGGACATTCATTAAAAATCTTAATGGGAAAATATCGAACTAAAGAGGACAAAGGAGAGGTAAGTCCATTTGCTTCACTCTCAGCCGCTCTTAGCGCTACTGTTGGGCTTGGAAATATTGCTGGAGTTGCAATTGCTGTTTCTGTTGGAGGTCCAGGAGCTACTTTTTGGATGATAGTTGCAGGATTTTTAGGAATGACTTTGAAATTTACTGAAGTTACTCTTTCACAAACTTATCGTGAATGGCGTCCAGATGGAAGAATTATGGGTGGAGCGATGGAGTATCTCTCACGTGGTCTCAAAGAGAAAGGTTGGCCACGCTTTGGTAAGACTTTAGCAATTATTTTTGCAATCTTTACTATAGGAGCTTCACTTGGTGGAGGAAATGCCTTTCAAGTTGGCCAATCAATGGGTGCAATGCAAGAAATTGTTCCATTTTTTAAAGAGTATCCAATTGCTTATGGGCTTATTATGGCAATAATTGTTGGATTTGTTATTATTGGAGGAATTCGAAGAATTGCAACTACAGCTGAGGCAATTGTGCCTTTAATGGTTTTAATTTATCTTAGTGCAACGTTTTATATTCTTTTTGCAAATTATGAAAAAATTCCACAAGCTTTTTCTCTTATTTTTCATGAAGCATTCCATCCAAGTGCTGTTGCTGGAGGAGTGCTTGGAGTTATCGTGCAAGGCTTTAAAAGAGCAGCCTTTTCAAGTGAAGCAGGAATTGGATCAGCTGCAATCGTGCATGCAACAGCAAGTGTAAAATATCCTGTTCGACAAGGATTTGTTGCACTTTATGAACCATTTATCGATACCGTCATTATTTGTACAATGACAGCTTTAGTAATTGTAATTACTGGAGTTTATGATCCGCATGGGCCATATGCAAGTTTGGTAGCGGCAGATAAGGGTGCAGCACTAACAAGCGTTGCTTTTGGAAGCGTTTTATCGTGGTTTCCTATTATACTTTCTATTAGTGTAACACTTTTTGCTTTCTCAACAATGATTAGCTGGTCTTATTATGGTGAGAGAGCTTGGACTTATATTTTTGGTGAGCGCTATACATTGGTATATCGTTTGATGTTTATTGGATTTATTGTAGTTGCAACAATTACCAATTTAGGTAATATGCTCACCTTTAGTGACTTATTACTTCTTGGAATGGCATTTCCAAACCTGCTTGGACTTTATATTCTCCATGGCACTGTTAAAAAGCAACTTAATGAATATTTAGCAAAACTAAAAAGTGGAGAGCTTGATAAAGAAGTCATTAAAGAGTAATCCAAAAGCCTTTTTAGGGGCTTTTTAGCCAAAATAACTATAATTGCAAAAAAAATAAAGGTTTTGGTTTAATGCTTGTTAAACAATTTACTATTAGAGCATTTGAGATTGAAATTGAAAACGAAGCAGAATTTATCGATTTTTTTGAGAAAAATAAAGAGTTGCTAAAAAAATATTTTGTCATTGTCAATGGTATTGTTACGTCGCAAATTAAAGAACTTTTAGAAAAAGAAGAGATTCTTTACACAATTGGCTCGCTCAAAGACAATAGTTTTATTAAAAACGCTCACATTCAAAAGATTAAAACGCAAAACAAAGAGTGTTCAAAAGTAATAAACTTTCCAATTCGAAGTGGAATGGAGATTGAAAGTGATAGCGATATAATTTTACTTAAGCGTGCAAATAGTGCTTCAATCATTAAAACAAAGCAAAATTTTATTGCTTTGGATGTGGTTGAAGGAAGAGTTGAGTGTGAGGGAGAGTTTATGTTTTTAAAGGCTTCTTCTAAAGCTTTAATTCTTTTTAGAGGGAAAGATATAAGTGAGTATTTACAAAAAGAGCGCTTTTATAGCGTTTATTTTAACGAAAACGAAAAGATTGAAATTAAAGAATTTACGAAAGGAAGCAAATGAGTAAAGTTTTTGCAGTAATTAGCGGAAAAGGGGGAGTTGGTAAAACGACAACTTCTGCAAATTTAAGTATAGCAACAGCAAAAGAGGGGAAAAAGACGGTTGTTGTGGATTTTGATTTGGGGCAAAGAAATTTGGATATGATTTTGGGGCTTGAGAATCGAGTTGTTTATGATATTACACACGTAATGGATGAAGAGGCAAATTTAAAACAAGCTTTAATTAAAGATAAAAACATTGATAATTTATACTTTTTAGCCGCTTCACAAACAAAAGATAAATCTGTTTTAAATGAAGAAAAAGTTGAAAAACTTATTAACATGCTCAAAGATGAAGGATTTGAATTTATCTTTTTAGATTCACCTGCTGGAATTGAAAGTGGATTTGAGCATACTATTTTATTTGCAGATAGTGCAATTGTTGTTGTTAATCCAGAAGTCTCATCCATTAGAGATTCAGATAAAGTAATTGGGCTTGTTGATGCAAAAAGCAAAAAAGCTAAAGAGGGCAAAAGTGTCAAAAAGTATTTAATTATTAATCGCATCAATCCAGAGCTTATTGCAAAAGGAGAGATGCTCCAAAGCGAAGATATTTTAGAGATTTTATCGATTCCTTTGCTTGGTAAGGTGCCAGAAGATCAAAAGGTTATTGATGCATCCAACAAAGGAAAGCCAGTAATTTTAAATCCAGACTCACTTGCTGGAAGAGCCTATGAGCGAATTGGAAAAAGACTTTGTGGTGAGGATATTCCTTTTGAAGATGTTGAAAGCATTAAAAATAAAGGATTTTTAAGCAAACTTGCAGGGATTTTCAAATGAGTTGGTTAAGTAAGCTATTTGGAAAAAAAGATAAGAGTGCAAAAGTAGCAAAAGAGCGCCTTATGGTTGCAATTGCAACTGATAGAAAAACAACAATGCCTGAAATTGAGAATATGAGAAGAGATATTATTGCAGTTTTACAAAAATATCTTAATATCGATACAATCAATATTAACAAAGAAGAAAAAGATGATGTTGAGTTAATTGAAATTGAAGTCTTAATTAAAAAAGGCTCGTAAATATTTTTCAAGCTCTTTGGATGGGGCTTTTTTTGTAATTTGAAGTTGCGTTTTATTAAAAGTTCTTTGGCGTTTTGCCAAAGATGCAGTATTTTTGATAATTGCTTCTAAAAGCTCTTTTTTAGTGATATATCCATCTAAAAAGCTAAGTGTCTCTTTAATGCCAATAGCTTTTGCAGGCTGAATTGCTCTTGTATATTTTCTTTCTAAATTACAAACTTCATCAATAAGTCCTGCTTGGAGCATCTTTTTTGTTCTTGTAATAATTTTTTGTTTTAACTGCTCTTTGGGCAAATCAATTTCAAAAATTGGTACATTTGGCTCAATTGATTTTGGAGGATTTTTGGCAAAATAAGAGCTTGGAGTCTCTTTTGTTTCAAAAAAGAGTTCTAACGCTTTTTGAATTCGATAGCTATCATTTGAAGCAATCTTTTTTGCCCAAAGCGGGTCAATATTTTTTAAATAGTTATAAGCATTTGGTAAATTTTGTAAAAGCTCTTGCACTCTTTCTTGCGTTTTGCAAGAGATTTTTGGCATTTGGCTAATACCTTGAATTAAAACTTTTATATAAAAGCTTGTGCCTCCAACAATAAAAAGGTTTTTATTATGTTTTATTGCATACTCTTTAGCTTTTTGATAAAGATTTAAAAATTGCACAACATCAAATTTTTGATTTGGGCTCAGTTCATCAATGCCAAAGTGTAATATTTGTTGCAACTCTTTTTTGTTGGGTTTTGCTGAGGCAATATCAATCTCTTTATAAATAGAAAGTGAATCAACTGATAAAATAACACCATTATGTTGCAAAGCCAATTGTAAGGCTAAATCGCTTTTGCCAGATGCTGTTGGTCCAGTAATTATAATTGTTTTCATAATCTAATCATAGTATAATAGCAATTAAAAAAGGATTTGCTTGAAGCTTTTTGATGCAAATAACCGTTTTAATTTGGCAAACTCAATTACATTTGCCAATGTTGCGTGTGGCATTTTGGCGCTTTATTTTGTAACACAAAAAAACTTTTTACCAGCAATTATTTTAGCTTGGATTGCTGGAGCTTTAGATATTTTAGATGGCAAAGTGGCAAGAAGATATAATCTTTCAACAGAATTTGGTGTGCAACTTGATAGCTTTGCTGATTTTTTAAGTTTTGTTATAATGCCAGCCTTTTTGCTTTTTTATTCATTAGAGATTAAAAGCACAATAGAGCTTATTATTGTTGGGACAGTTTTTCTCTATTATATTATTAGTGGATTACGAAGATTGGTTGAATTTAATCTCTATACAGATGCAGGGAGTGTTTCGAAATATTTTGTAGGAGTGCCAACACCGCTTGGAGCAATTTTGCTTTGGGTGCTCTATTTGCTTTCGCATACTTTTAATTTAATTGCATCGCCACTTTTTATTGCTTTTTTTGTAGCAATTATTGGATTTTTATTAAATTCTAAAGTAAAGATTCCACACCCATGATAAAGAAGATAAAAGATTTTAGCGAACTTGTTGTTTTTGAACATACCATTTTTTCTTTGCCTTTTATTTTTGTGGCGATGGTAGTAGGAGCGCAAGGGTGGTTTGGATGGCGGCTTCTTTTTTTAGGGCTTTTAGCAGCAGTGAGTGCAAGAAATTATGCTATGGGAGTAAATCGCTATTTAGACAAAGAATTTGATGCACTCAATCCTCGAACCAAAAATCGCCCCTCTGTTGATGGAAGAGTGAGTGAGGGGCAAATGATTGCTTTTATTTTGATAAATGCTGCACTTTTTATTGTGGTTGCTTATTTTATTAATGATTTGGCTTTTAAGCTTTCTGTTCCAATTTTATTTGTTTTAGGAATTTATACCCTTTTTAAACGCTTTAGTGCTTTAGCGCATATTATTTTAGGCATAAGTCTTGGGCTTGCTCCAATTGCAGGAGCTATTGCAGTTACAAACTCTATTCCTTTATGGGCAATTTATCTTAGCATTGGAGTAACTTTTTGGGTAGCTGGATTTGATTTGCTCTATAGCTTGCAAGATATGGAGTTTGATAGAGCACATAATTTACATTCAATCCCAGCAAAACTTGGTGCAAAAAAAACACTTGCTTTGGCTTTTGCTTTTCATATAATAACAATGCTTTTTTGGTATCTTTTTGTAAAAGAGGCTCATCTTGGCACTTTTGCACTTGTTGGTGTTTTAATTGGGGCTTTAATGCTTACATATGAACACTATTTGGTGCATAAGGATTTTAGTAAGATAGATAGAGCTTTTTTTACAGTCAATGGCTATTTAGGTTTTATCTTTTTTATTTTAATTGTTTTAGATATTATTTTTGGATAGGGTATGGAACTTTTAAATGGAATTGATAAGTCGTGGCAAGATATTATAAAAAATGCTCTTAGTTCGCTTGATAGTGAGTATATAAAGTTTTTAGAAAACAATGATTATTTACCGGGAAAAGAGCGAATTTTTCAAGCTTTTAAAACATTGCCAAAAGAGAGGGTACAATATATTTTGTTTGGGCAAGACCCATATCCAAGAGAAAAAAGTGCCATTGGGTATGCTTTTATTGATGGAGCGGTGAAGAGCCTTTGGAGTGAAAAGGGTCTTAGCAAAGAGGTTAATAGAGCTGTTAGTTTACGAAATTTTATTAAAGCAAATTTAGTTGCAAATGGCTATTTAGATGTAAAAGATACCTCCCAAAAGGCTATAAGTGCAATAGAAAAAAGTGATTTTATAACTTCAATTTATCAATTAAAAAATAATTTTGAAAAAAATGGGGTTTTGCTTCTTAATGCTGCACTTGTTTTTACTTCTAAAAAAGAGAGTAACTTTCATGCAAAAAAATGGCTCTTTTTTATGCAAGAATTGCTTTTTTCGATAGATAAAGAGATAAAACTTATTTTATTTGGCAATTTTGCAAAAGAGTTATATCAAAAACTCCAGCCCCCTCAAGAGGCTATTTTTTTAGAACATCCTTACAACCACTCTTTTATAAGTAATAAAAAAGTGTATAAGCTTTTTGGTCCAATGCAACTTTTGCAAAAAGATTTATGCTAATTTAAGGAAGAATTTGTAGAATGAAAAAAATTTCATAAATGGAGAGTAAAATGAGTGATATTTTAAAAATAGGAAAATATGAATTTAGTAGTAGATTAATTGTTGGAAGTGGAAAATATCCAGATTTTAAAACAACACGCGATGCAACACTTGCAAGTGGGGCAGAAATGATTACGGTGGCAGTGCGCCGCGTTAATATTACCAATCCTAATGAAGAAAATTTAATGGATTATTTTAAAGATACTGATGTAAAAATTTTGCCAAATTCAGCAGGTTGTACAACGGCAGAAGAAGCAATTACGCTTTTTAGACTTGTTAGAGAGGCAACGGGAATTGACATTATTAAGCTTGAAGTAATTGGAGATACCAATAAAACGCTCTATCCAGATGTGATGGAAACGCTCAAAGCTTGTGAAGTATTAGCAAAAGAAGATTTTACTATTATGGCTTATACCAATGATGATCCAATTATGGCAAAGCGCCTTGAAGAGGCGGGTGCAGCAGCTGTTATGCCGCTTGCTTCGCCAATTGGAAGTGGACTTGGTATTCAAAATCGCTTTAATGTTGTTTTTATTAAAGAAGCAGTGAAGGTGCCAGTCATTGTAGATGCTGGAATTGGAACAGCAAGTGATGCGGCAATTGCAATGGAGCTTGGAGCAGATGGAGTTTTAACAAATACTGCCATTGCTCAAGCTAAAAATCCAATCTTAATGGCAGAAGCAATGAAGCATGCTGTAATTGCTGGAAGAGCTGCTTTTAAAGCTGGTAGAATTCCTAAAAAGCCATTTGCTACTGCAAGCAGCCCAACTGAGGGTATGATTTTTTAAGGGCTTTGCCCTTATTTTAGCTGCTTTTTTGAATGAATAATTTTTTTTTAAGTATTTTTGGCTATAATACAGCCTATTTTTAAAATAGGGTATTAGCATAAAGTGCTTTTTTAGCGCTTTATGGTGGAACCCACCAAAGATTCAAATCTCTTTAGAGAAAAATAAAAAAAGAAAGGAAGAAAATTGCCAACTATTAATCAGTTAGTTCGTAAAGAGCGTAAAAAGGTGGTTAAAAAGTCAAAATCACCAGCGTTAGTAGGTTGTCCTCAAAGAAGAGGTGTTTGTACGAGAGTTTATACAACCACTCCTAAAAAGCCAAACTCTGCACTTAGAAAAGTTGCAAAAGTTAGACTTACTTCAGGTTATGAAGTAATTAGTTATATTGGTGGTGAAGGACACAACCTTCAAGAGCACTCAATTGTACTTGTTAGAGGTGGTAGGGTAAAAGACTTACCAGGGGTTAAATATCATATTGTTCGTGGTGCACTTGATGCGGCTGGAGTGGCTAATAGAAAAGTTAGACGCTCTAAATATGGTACTAAAAAACCTAAGAAATAATTGGAATAGAGGTTTGCAATTAGTTGCATAAACAGGCTTTTGGGTAAAACCTTCGTGCCAAAAGCTTGAGTAAATCAAAAATGATTGAAGAGAAAGGAAGAAAATGAGAAGAAGAAGAGCTCCAGTAAGAGAAGTATTACCAGATCCAATTTATGGAAGTAAAGTAGTTACAAAGTTTATTAATAAATTAATGCTTGATGGAAAAAAGAGTATTGCTGAAAAGATTTTATATAAAGCTTTAGAGAGAATTGAATCAAAAACCGGCGAGAAGGGGATTGATGTTTTCAACAAAGCAATTGAAAATGTAAAACCTGTAATGGAAGTTAAATCTCGCCGTGTTGGTGGTGCTACATATCAAGTACCTGTTGAAGTTCGCCCAGTTCGTCAACAATCTTTAGCAATTCGATGGATTGTTGAAGCGGCAAGAAAAAGAAATGAGCGTACAATGATTGAGCGACTCAGCAATGAGTTAATTGATGCGGCATCAGAAAAAGGTGCGGCATTCAAGAAAAAAGAAGATACATATAAAATGGCTGAAGCAAACAAAGCGTTTGCACATTATAGATGGTAAGGATAGAAAATGGGTAGAAGTCATCCGCTTAGCAAAGTTAGAAATATTGGAATTGCTGCACACATTGATGCAGGGAAAACTACAACAACTGAAAGAATCCTTTTTTATACTGGTGTAAGTCATAAAATTGGTGAGGTTCATGATGGTGCCGCAACAATGGACTGGATGGAACAAGAGCAAGAAAGAGGAATTACAATTACTTCTGCGGCAACTACATGTGAGTGGAAAGGTATCCAAATTAACATTATTGACACTCCAGGCCACGTTGACTTTACAATTGAAGTTGAACGTTCAATGAGAGTGCTTGATGGTGCGGTTGCAGTATTTTGTGCTGTTGGTGGAGTACAGCCGCAATCTGAAACTGTTTGGCGCCAAGCAAATAAATATGGCGTTCCAAGAATTGTATTTGTTAATAAAATGGATAGAGTTGGAGCAGACTTTTTTGAAGTTGAGCGTCAAATTAGAGAGAGATTAAATGCAAATCCTGTGCCAATTCAAATTCCAATTGGAGCTGAAGATAACTTTGTTGGTGTTGTAGATTTAGTAAATATGAAAGCAGTTATCTGGGATGATGATCAAAGATTGATGGGACAAAAATTTGAGATTGTTGATATCCCAGAGGAATATCTTGAAAAAGCTGAAGAATATAGAGAAAAACTTATTGAAGCAGTTGCTGAAACTGATGAAGAGTTGATGGAAAAATACTTCAACGGTGAAGAGTTAAGCGTTGAAGAGATTAAAGCAGGACTTAAAAAAGGCTGCTTGGATATGTCTATTATTCCAATGACTTGCGGAAGTGCCTTTAAAAACAAAGGTGTTCAAACACTACTTGATGCAATTATTGATTATTTACCCGCTCCAACAGAAGTTGAAGCAATTAAAGGTCAATATGAAGATGGAACTGAAGTATCAGTAGAATCAACTGATGATGGTCCATTTGCAGCCTTAGCATTTAAAATTATGACTGACCCATTTGTTGGACAATTAACTTTTATTCGTGTTTATAGAGGTATTTTAAATAGTGGTTCATATGTATTAAATACAAACAAAAAGAAAAAAGAAAGAGTTGGACGTCTTTTAAGAATGCATGCAAACAGACGCGAAGAGATTAATGCACTTTATGCTGGTGAAATTGGAGCAGTTGTTGGATTAAAACATACTTTAACTGGTGATACATTAGCTGATGAAAAAGATCCAGTAATTTTAGAAAAAATGGAATTTCCTGATCCTGTTATTTCTGTTGCAGTTGAGCCAAAAACAAAAGCAGACCAAGAAAAAATGTCTATTGCATTGCAAAAACTTGCACAAGAAGACCCAAGCTTTAGAGTTCATACTGATGAAGAATCAGGTCAAACAATTATTTCTGGTATGGGTGAGTTGCACCTTGAAATTATTGTAGATAGAATGAAAAGAGAATTTAAAGTAGAAGCTGAAGTTGGTGCTCCACAAGTTGCATATAGAGAGACAATTAGAAGCACTGTTGAGCAAGAGTATAAATATGCAAAACAAACTGGTGGACGCGGGCAATATGGTCATGTATTTATTAGAATTGAGCCAATGGAGCCAGGAAGCGGTTATGAGTTTGTTGATGAAATTAAAGGTGGTGTTATTCCAAAAGAGTATATTCCAGCTGTTGATAAAGGTATCCAAGAAGCAATGCAAAGAGGTATTCAAGCAGGCTACCCTGTAGAAGATGTAAAAGTTACTCTTTATGATGGAAGCTACCATGAAGTTGACTCAAGTGAGATGGCATTTAAATTAGCTGGTTCTATGGCATTTAGAGAAGGTGCAAAAAAAGCAAATCCAGTTATTTTAGAGCCAATTATGAAAGTTGAAGTTGAAGTACCAGAAGAGTATATGGGTGATGTAATTGGCGATATTTCTAAAAGACGCGGTCAAGTAAATGGTATGGGTGAGCGTGGTGGAAACAAAATTGTAGATGCATTTGTTCCACTTGCAGAGATGTTTGGATATTCAACAGATCTTCGCTCTATGACACAAGGTAGAGCGACATATTCGATGGAATTTGACCATTATGAAGAAGTTCCTGCAAATATTGCTCAAGAAATTATCGAAAAAAGAAATGGTTAAAAAGCGCCTCTAAGGCGCCTTTTGCCTCTTGCTTTGATGCTTTTACCACTTTCTTAGCTATAAATATTCTTATGGAGTATAAATTTAAAACTATTCATGTAAAAATTTGTAGATTCTTTTTGTGGCAACAAAGGCTTAGTTAAAAATAAATTATAAAATTTGTAACATTTTTTCTCGCTAAAAAGAAATTATTAAGTTTTTTTGATGTTTTTCATAAAAATATTCAAATTCTTTGTTATAATAGAATATATTTACTCTCATTTAATTAATCTATTTTTTTATTTTATCATTTTTTTAGGCTTGTATTTTCCCTCTACAAAAGGAGTGAAAGTAAATTCATGAAATTTTTGAGGGGAGTAAATGGGGCTTGATAAGAAATGGGAAGTTCATGATATAAGTAGTGTTCATTTACAAAGGAATGAAGACGTTACAAAAAGTTTAGATACTTTTTTACATTTTTTTATTATTTTGTGGGCTACGCTTTTTATTGCACCTCTTCGTTGCGAAAATCTATACTTTTTTATGGCTTATCTTGTTTCGTTAGTTGTTTTGTTATTATTGAGTTGGATGATGCTAAAAGATGCATTTTTGCAAGAGTTATTTCATTTAAATGCAATTATTGTTATTTCACTTATTTTGCTTGGAACTTTTTTTCTTTTGCCTTTGAAAGATAGTATAAAAATTATTCTTATTGCGCTTTTGAGTCTTTATTCTTTTTTGCAACTTCTTTTTAATAGAAACTTTATTTTATACGATTTGCTTTATCGATTTCGTTTAAAAATTAAACTCATAACCATCGAAGAGAATCTCTCTCCTTTTTCTCCTTTAATTACGCAATTTGAGAGAATCATTTTAGGGCTTAATAAAAATACCACCTCTTTAAAAGATTTTGATTTGCAAGAGGGAACGATTTTCTTTTGGATTCGAAAAGATAAGCAAAAAAGCAAAGAGCGATCCATTAGTGAATTTATTCCATTTTTAAGTTTAATTACGATTTTATTTGTTTTAAAAGAGAAAAGCTATAAATTTGTAGCAATTGTTGGAACCTATTTTTCTTTAGTTGGTATAATGTTTATTAGTTTTCATACCTATTTGTTAGAAAAATTACGAATACTTCATATTTTAAACGATAATACAACAATTGCTGTAATTACAATTTTTTTCTTGGTACTTTGGTATCTTTTAACAATTTATAATATTTATGGCTTAATTGATATGAGCAAATATATTAAACAAGTTAATGCCATTGCGCGTAGAGCAAGAATTAAAAAAGATTTTAATTTTGCCAAAGGTTTTGGAGCAATTTTAGAAACTTTTGAGCGTGATAATGCCGTTTATATTTATGATTGTTTGTTTGATAAATATTTGCATGTTAATGCTGCATTTCTTTCGCAAAATCTTAATATGAGCCGTCGATTAGTTGATAGAAATATTGCCGTTTTAATTACGGTTGTTATTTCGATGGTTTTAGCTGTTTTTGTAGAAATTACAGCAAATGGGGTGTTTCAATATATTCAAAAATAAAATTAAAGGATGTAAATGCAAGTTAGATCAATAAAAGAGAGTATGGTTGCAATAAAAAAAGAAAAACTCTCCATTATTTTAAAAGAACTTTTGCATTTAAAATATATTTTAAACTATTATAGTCCAAAAAGTGTGCAAAATCCACAATTTAGAGAAAAAACGAATAAAATAGACATGTCAACAGCAAACGAGTCGTTAAGAAGTGTTGAGCAAAGCTTAGAAAAGGTGCAAGAGCACATCAAAATTTTAGAGCAATTTAGCCAAAATGAAGAGGATATCTACTTTTTACTTTTGCACAGCAAAATTGAATATGACTTTAACACCATTTTATACATAATTGAGCTTATTTATAAAAAAGTTTATCAAATTTTTGAAGAGTCTTATCATCAATACATTCCAAAGCCAACACTTGGGAGACGCTTTTCTAATAATAATTTAGTTGCTTATTTAAAAGAACACTATGAAAGTATTATTAATAGTTTATTAAAAAATGAGTATCAAGGATTGATTTTAAGCTGGAGTTATCGAAACTACATCTCTTTAGAAGAAAAGCACGAGCAGTTTCTTAACGATTATGGTAATAGTTATGGAGCATACATTAATTTACCTTATTGGTATTATGAAATACCTATTTTATTGCCATCAGTTGGACATGAGTGCGTAAGGATTGCTTTGCTTCAAGAAGAATTTGCGCTTAATGCTTTTAAGAAGAGCTTCCAAAAAATGGTTAGTAGTTATTTAAATAATCCAAGAAATGACTTAAGCTTTGTGCAAGAAGAGACTATTTTATTAGATAAGTTTAATGTAACGGAAAAAATTATTGCTGATTTAATCTCTTATAGAGTGTATGGCATAGCTTATTTGTATTCGCTTTTTCATGATTTAATTGGCGTTGGACTTTCAAAAGTATTTAGTCTCAAAACAAAACTTTCGCAAAAAAACTATTTTCAAGAGCCAAACTCAATTAAAGAGTATATAGAAGAACATTTTGAGTGGAAAATTTCTTCGTATAAATTTGATGCTTTGCGAGACATTTCTTTGATTCGTTTGCAGGTATTATTAAATTATGCAACGATGCTTCCTTCAAGCTTTGAAGATTCTCCAAAACACGTTAAGCGTATTGCACAAATGAAAAATTTACTTGATGCAATTTTGAGCACAACTTCTAACAAAAGCAATTTAGAATCAATTTTTGCAAACCATCCACACTATTACAATAGCTTTGTGGTTATGAAAGAAGCACTTGTAAATATTGCAAACGTTTATCTTGAAAGTGCCAAGGAAGCTGGATTAATTTTTTTAGAAAATGAGGAGCTTATTAAAAGAATTGATTTTAAAGGACTATGGGAAGAGCATTTTAAACGCAGTATACATAAAAATGAATTAAGAAAACTTTTATATTCTAAAATGCTTAATATTATTAAAAAAAGTGCCAATATAAGAGATGAAAAAAATGAAATTGGAACACCTTTTGTTTTGACTTTTGTAAAGATGCTTAAAAAATTTCAGTGCCCAAAAAACAAATTTGATGAATATAGCTGTTTAGATACTACAATTAATAAATGCTTTAAAAATGAAAACTACTACCATGCTTTCGGTTTATACGACATTGCTATAGTAAAAAATACGATAAATTATCCTAATAAGCTTGATTTAGTTATACAAAATAAATTTCAAGAGATTCAAGCTTTAAATGAGGGCAAAAGAGAGCGCTATTATAAGAGCCATTTTTCTTTAATGCAAATTTATCCAACTATTATAGGAGAAAATAAAAGTAGTGCCAGTGATATGACACTTCTTTATAATATAGATTTAACGACAACTGATGAAAATATATTAGAATTTATGGCCAAATCCACTCTTATTTTAGCAAAAATAATCCAAGAAAATCTTGAGAGTTTTAACAAAGTGAAAATTTTTAAAACGCTAGGACCTGGTGATTTGATTGTTTTAATTGATGGGGTTAATAATGAAGATTTTTTAGGATTAACCGAAAAAATTCAACCGCTTCCCTTTATTAAAAGAACACTAACGAGTGTTTTAGCCAAAAAAGATACAAAAAACAACATTACACCAAATAGCAATTATCAAATCGTATCTTATATTAGACTTGATTTGAGTGCAAACAAGTCAGTTTTTGAGATTTTAAGTAATGCTTTAAAAGAGTTTGATGCCCGATTTATAGAAAAGATTTATCATACAAGTGGCGTTTTGGATTTAGAAATCGTATGGAAAAGAAAAACCTCCTTAAAAACAGTGATGAGTTTTTATAACGTTTTAATGAAAAAATCGCTTGTTCGAGACTTTCAAACAAAATTTAACAAAATTTATCCGCTTGAGCAAGGAAGAGTATTTAAAGAGTAATTTGTGGTATAATTGAGAAAAAAGGTTTATTATGTTTAATCAAAAAGTAATTTATACAACCAATTTGCGTGAATTACAGCTCCCTAAAAAAAAGGCATTTAAAAAAAGTGGCAAAATAAAAAGAAAGCTTTATGAAGAGCTTTTGTTAGAGCTTGATATTGAGCTTGTAAAATTGCAAAAGTGGCTCATTGAAAAGAAAAAAAGAATGGTAACTATTTTTGAAGGGATTGATACTGCAGGTAAAAGCTCTACGATAAAAGTGTTAACGAATTATTTAAATCCACGAAATATTTGGATTGTTGCCTTGCCAAAGCCAAATGAAGATGAGTTAACGCAGTGGTATTTTCAACGCTATATTAAACATATGCCAAATGCAAGTGAATGGGTTTTTTTTGATAGAAGCTGGTATAATAGAGCTGGCATTGAGATGGTTTTTGGCTTTTGCACCAAAGAGCAATACAATCTTTTTTATAAACAAGTAAATAAGTTAGAAAAGATGCTTGTAGAAGATGGGATTATGCTTTTTAAATTTTACTACTCCATCTCAAAAGAGACACAAGCAAAAAGAATCAAAGATAGAGAAAAAAATCCATTAAAAAGCTGGAAGTTAAGTAAGCTTGATTACGAAGGGCACAAAAAGTATGATGAATATATTAAATTAAGAGATTATATGTTTGAGAGGGCTTCATATATTCCATGGGTAGAGTTTGATGCAAATGATAAAAAACGAGCAAGACTTAATACTATGCGTTATATCTTAAGCAATATTGAGTATGAAGGTAAAAATAAAAAGTTAATTACAGGAGTTGATGAAGCAATTGTAACATTGCACCACAATAAAGAGCTTTTATAATTTGAGAAACAATCCAACAAGCAATGATAAAACTATATCAAAAAAAAGCATCAAAGCAGTATGCAACTTTTGGGGTAAATTGTAATATTTATCGATAAATTCGGTAATTTTCATTGCTGGATAGATCATAAAAAAAAACATTACAATACTAAAAGTAAGCGTTAAAACAATTTCTTGCATTTTCCCTCCTTTATTTTGAGTTTATCCAAAGCTTTTTTCTCTTTTCTTGATATAAATCAATTTTTTTGGCAAAAAATTTTTGTTAAATTGTAAAAAAGCAAGGAGGGCGTTATGAAAATGTTTTTTTATTTAGAAGGGGCTTATTTAATTTTGGCATTTATTATTTTGGCAATTACACTTTTTGTAACCACACGCCCTTTTATGAGTAAAGATGCGCCAAAAAAAGGACTAAGCGTAGTTGCAGTGCTTTTAGCTCTTTTTATTGGGGCACACTATTATATTACTTTGCAAAGAATGCAAAAGGTCAAAGAGGCTTTTTTACAAGGAAGAGCAATTCTTTGTGAAAATAGACTCTATACAAAAGGAGCACAATTTGTAACAATAAAAAAAGAATATGGATTTTTTTTAAAGAATGATTTTTTCTATTCAAAAGCCTATACACGCCCTTTTTTTGCTGCAAGATGTATAGTGGAATAGAAGATAAACTCTTCAATTTTTTTAATTCTTGATATAAATCAAACTTTTTTTTTTAAATCTTGTCATAATTATTTTGTAAAACCTCAAAAGGTGAAAGTATGCAAAGTACTATAGTGTTACCAAATTTAGCCCCAAACGAATTTTTGGGAATATTTGTCGTAGCAACACTGGTTTTAGTTTTTGGCGTGGGGTATGCTGGGCTTGTTACGCTTGCTAAAATGGGTTATGTAAAAAGAGCGTGGCAATATGTGGCATATCTTTTTTGGCTCTTACAAGTTTATGTGCTTTATGATTTGTCACTTCGAATTCACAGCAGCGTATTTACGCAAAAAATTTTGATAGTGGCAATGATTGCTTATTTGTTTGCTCCACATTTATATTTTTATTTAGTGGATCAATCTGCAAAGCGCTATGAGAGTGCGTTAGAAAATAGGAAGGAGGAGTCATGAGTAATAAAAGTGCTTCTGTATGGACAAGTATTCGTTTTTGGCGCCGCTCTGCTGCATGGGTTACAGCAACAGCGGTAGTATTATTGATGTGGCTTACATTTGATACGGTAAAGCAAATTAGTATGGGAAGTGATGAAGATTTAAAAAAAGGTATTAGAAAAAGAATCCCAGCTCCTACAGTAATTAATTATCACATTGATTATAAATTTAGTAAAAAAAGAGGGCATGAAGTGCCAGTAATTGGGCAAAAAGAGCCATTTTTTGGTAAAGAGTGGTCTCCTAAAGAAGCAGCTGCTTTGCTGCATAAAGGAAAGCTTACATTTCAGGCAAAAGCTTGTATCGATTGCCATACAGCTTTGGGAAATGGCGCATACTATGCACCAGATTTAACCAAAGCTTGGCTTGATCCAAAATGGAATAATGGCACAATGACTGCAATGATTGGCAAGAAAACAAAAGAAGAGGCAATGGCAGAATTTTTAATGCATCCAGATAAATATCCAACTCATGGACGTATGATGCCAAACTTACATATCACAAAAGATGAAGCTATAGCTTTAGTAGCCTTTTTAAAACATATGAGCTCAATTGATACAAACGGCTTTCCAAGAAACTTTTCTATCAATGCGAAACGCTTAAAAGGAGGCACCAATGCTCACTAATAAACACTTAAAGTATGAATCACAAAAGATTGGAATGAACTATTTTCGCGTTGCAATTGTGCTTTTTGGAGCACAACTTCTTTTTGGACTTGTGTGTGCTATTCAATATCTATGGCCTGGGTTTTTGTTTGAGACTTTAGATTTTAATATTGCAAGAATACTGCATATTAACGCACTTGTTGTTTGGATGCTTTTTGCAATGCTTGGCTCAGTTTATTATCTGCTTCCTGATGAAGCTGGACGTGATGTAGTTGGAGCTGGGCTTGGAAAGCTCGGGTTTTGGGTTTTAACTGCAGCGGTTACGGTGGTTGTTTTGGTCTATCTTTTTATTCAAATAGGGCCTGGAAAAGAGAGCACTATTTGGTTTATTAATGAAGGAAGAGAATATATCGAAGCACCGCGCTGGGCTGATATTGGTATTGTAGCAATTGTTTTAATTTTTTATTACAATGTATTTTTCACTTATATCAAAGGGAGACAAACCGGTATTTTAACAGTGCTTGTTGCTGATTTATTAGCACTTGCAGGGCTTTATTTGGCTGGAGTATTTTTTACTGACAATATTTCAATGGATCAATTTTGGTGGTGGTGGGTTATCCATTTATGGGTTGAAGCAACATGGGAGGTATTTGTTGGAGCCTTGGCTGCATATGGACTTATTAAGATTTTAGGAGCCAAAAGAGAAATTGTTGAGATGTGGCTTTGGATTGAAGTGTTGCTTCTTTTTGGATCAGGTATTCTTGGGCTTGGACACCACTACTTTTGGATTGGAACACCTGAGTATTGGTGGGAGATTGGAGCGCTTTTTAGTTCTTTAGAACCAGTGCCACTTGTTGCAATGTTTGTGCATGTATTGTATGATTGGGGTAAAGAGCAAGGGCACAAAGAAGCCGTTGAAGGCGAAGGAGCGCATGCGGTGAGTAATTCTCCAGCAATGGCTTGGATTGCTCTAAATGCTTTTGGAAACTTTCTTGGCGCTGGTATTTGGGGATTTTTTCATACTTTACCTCAAGTTAATATCTATACTCATGGAACTCAATTTACAGCAGCTCATGGACATTTGGCATTTTTTGGAGCATATGCGACAATTTTAATTGCAATGATGTATCTTGGTGTGCAAGGAGCTTATGGAATTAAAAAAATGACAATGACATTTAAATCTAAAATGGCAATAGGCTTGATTACATTTGGTGTCATTGGAATGACAGTAGCTCTTACAATTGCTGGATATGAGCAAGTTTTAGTTGAGCGCGCCGAACTTGGTGCTGGATGGGATGCATATTTTATTGCACAAAATCTAACCTGGATGAAACAAGCAATGGGATGGCGCTTAGTAATGGGTGTAATTACATTTATTGGATTTGTTTATTTGCTTTGGGATTTGGTAACTATTGGAGAAGTAGAAGAGGCTAAAGAAGCAAATGAGCTTCAAAGTGCAGTAGCTTAAAAAGGAGGTAAAAATGATTATTCAACCATTTACTGATGTAAATCCAAGTTTTTTTGGAATGCTTAATCAAGGTCCATTGACCTTGACAATCTTTTTGCACACAGTGCTTATTTTACCTATGATTTGGATCTATTTTGATGAGAAGAAAAAATTGCAAAACAAAAAGTAGCTACTAAAGGAGGATAGAATGCAACTTAAAAAATTTTTTAGTGTAGTTGCAGCCATTGGAGTGGCTGTAACTTTAGCTCAAGCTGAAGAGATTAAACTAAGCAAAGAAGAGATGGCAAAGGCAAATAAAATCTATTTTGATCGCTGTGCCGGATGCCATGGTATGCTTAGAAAAGGTGCGCTTGGACCTTGGATTAGACCAGAGCATCATAAAGGTAAAAAAGGAGAGGTGCCTGGAACCAAAGAGCTTGGAACCAAAGCTTTAGTTGATATTATTTATAATGGAACACCTGGAGGAATGCCAGGTTGGGGTAAATCTGGAGAACTTACAAAAGAAGAAGTTGAATTAATGGCAAAATATGTTCAGCTTCCTCCAGTTGCTCCGCCAGAAAAATCTCTATCTGATATGAAAAAAAGTTGGAAAGTGCTTGTTCCTGTTAGCAAGCGTCCTAAAAAGCCAGAGACTAAACGCGATTGGCAAAATTATTTTGGAGTAGTATTAAGAGATGTAGGAAAAATTGCAATTATTGATGGAGTTACAAAAGAAGTTGTAAGTGTTGTTCCATCAGGTTTTGCTACTCATATTTTAAGAATGAGTAAGAGTGGGCGCTATATGTATGCAATTGGGCGTGATGGAAAAGCTGAGGTTATTGATTTGTGGATGAAAAAACCACAAGTTGTAGCTGAAATTAGAGTATGTAATGATGCAAGAAGTATTGATACCTCTAAATATAAAGGATATGAGGATAAATATGCAGTTGTAGGATGTTATTGGCCACCATCTATTGTAACGCTCAAAGGTGATACATTAGAGCCAATTCAAATTGTATCAACTGCAAGCTATACTTATGATACAGGTGAGTTTACAAGAGAAGCAAGAGTTGCATCAATTGTTGCAAACCATCATAAGCCTGAATGGGTTATTAATATTAAAGAAACAGGTCAAGTGTGGCTTTATAATTATGAAGATCCAAGAAATCCAACAATTCATATGTTAATGGCTGAGCGTTATTTACATGATGGTGGTTGGGATTTAAGTAAACGCTATTTCTTAGTGGCTGCAAATGCAAGAAATAAAATTGTTGCCGTAGATACCGAAAAAGGAAAAATTGCAGCAATCATTCCAACTGGAGGAGTAAAACCGCATCCAGGACGTGGGGCAAATATTAATCATCCAAAATATGGTCCAATTTGGTGCACAGGACATATTGGAAGCAATGATATTGTATGTATAGGAACCGATCCTAAAAATCATCCAAAATATGCCTGGAAAGTTGTGGCAGATATTAAATTACCAGGTGAAGGTGGAGGTAACCTCTTTATTAAAACACATCCAAAATGTAAATATATCTTTGCCGATCGTCCTGTAAATCCAAATAGAAAATTGCAAACTCAATTTTATGTTATTGATAAAAAAAGTTTAAAAGTTGTAAAAACTGTTCCAATTCCAAAAGAGTATTTAAAACCAGCTAAAACTAAAGATGGAAAAGAGGTTAAAGCAAGAGGTCCAGTGCATTTTGAATTTAACAAAGATGGAACTGAAGTTTGGACAAGTATTTGGGGTAATAAGTTAGAGCCAACTCCAATTTTAGTCTATGATGCAAATACATTAAAACTTAAAAAAGTTATTAAAGACCCTCGCATTATTACTCCAACTGGAAAATTTAATGTTTACAATACTATGAATGATATCTATTAATCACTCCAAGGCTTTTGCCTTGGATTGTAAAGGGAAAGTATGAGAGGATTTTTTTTATTTCTTTTTTTAAGCACTTTTTTATTTTGCTTTGATGAGTCTTCAGTGCATTTTATCGAAGCCTTGCCAAAGCAAAATTTAGGAGAAAAACTTTATTTACAACATTGTGCCATTTGTCATCATAAAGATAGAATTGGACTTGAAGGTCCGCCACTTTATAAAAGAGTTTTAAGAAAATATAAAACCATTTCTAATTTGGCACAAAAAATTAAAGATGGCTTCCCTCAAACTTTAATGCCAAAATTTACTAATTTAAGCGATATTGATAGAATCGAGATTGCAAAATATATTTTTACTCCCTTAGATAAAAATATTAGTTGGGGTAAAAAAGAAATAAGCGCTTCGTTAAAACAATATAACTATCCTAAAAAGAATTTACATATTACAAATATAGCCAATCTAACTCCTGTGGTTGAGAGAGATGGGGGTAAAGTATGGATTATGCAAGATGAAAAAATTTTGGATAAATTTAATTTAAAAAATGTGCATGGAGGAATAAAATATCGCTTTCCAAGCTTAGATAGCATATTTGTACCAACACGAGATGGCTATGTTGTGAAATATTCATTAAAAAATGGAAGAGTTGAAGATAAAGTTAGAGCCTGTATTAATTTGCGAAACATTGCTTTAAGCCGCGATGGAAAGCATTTGTTTGTTAGTTGCCTTTTGCCTGAGCAAATTGTTATCTTTAATCCAGATAATTTTAAGATAGAAAAGATAGAAAAAATTGATGGTAAAATTAGTGCAATTTATGATTTATACACTCAAGATAAAATGATTTTTACTTTACGAAATCATCCTAAAGTTGGTTTTATTAATAGTAAAAATTTAAAGTTTTTTTATAAAAAGATAGATGAGCCAATTGAAGATTTTTTTATTGACCCATTTGATAAATTTATCATAGCAACACAAAGAAGGGGAAGATGGCTTAGAGTTTATACTTTAAATAGTTTACAAAAGGTATATGAACATACAATGGCTGGAATGCCACATCTTTTTAGTGCTACTACATTTTATAAAGATGGGAATTTTTATTTTGCAACGCCGCATTTAAGAAGTAAATTTATTACTATTTGGAAGATGTATGATTGGGATTTTGTGAAAAAAATTGATATTGGAGGAGATGGTTTTTTTGCAAAAACGCATCCTGCAACACCTTTTTTATGGGTAGATAATGGAAGTGATGAGGTAGTGTTAGTGAATAAAAAAGATTATTCCATAAAAAAACTAATTCCTGCTAAAGGAAAACGATATATTCATGCTGAATTTAGTGGAGATGGAAAATATACCTATTTAAGTATTTATGAAAAAGATGGAGCGCTTCAGGTTTGGGATACGAAAAAGTTAAAGCTTATAAAAAGCTATAAAGCCAATATGCCAGTTGGAAAATATAATTTTATTTGTAAAAATAGACGCTACTATCCAGCCCTTTTTGGGCTTGATATCTATTATCAAAAATGCAATCAGCAAGGCTTAAAGTGTTTAAAAACTTTAAAACATTTAAATAAACTTGAGCAAAAAAGCATTAATGATTTGCTAAAATATCGTAAATTTTTTGATATCAATCAAGAATAATTCCAATAAATTTAGATAAGATAAAAATATGAAACGATTAGCAACTATTATGATTTTATCGGTTTTTTTGTTATTGGTTAGTGAGGCAAAAGAGACAAACTCCACTCTTGGCAAAAAGGTCTTTGAAACATATTGCTGGGGGTGTCATCACCAAAGTGCTATGGCTTTTGGACCTCCTTTTACACAAATTGCTAAAAAAAGAAGTGCTGCTGAAATTCGCGCAATGATAGCCAATCCTAAAGGGGTATCAAAAATTTTTGGCTACAAGCGCAATGCTATGCCAGCTTTTAAACTTAAAGAAAAAGAGCTTCAAGCAATTGTTGATTATATTTTGAGTTTTAAAGATTTAAACAATACAAAGGCAAAATAGTGTTTAGACTTAGCAATCTTTTGAGCTCTACTTTAAATAATAAGCCTTCTCGGACTTTAGATGGAGCAATTGCCATTTGGAATTTTACTAATCGATGCAATTTGGAGTGTTTGCATTGCTATTCAAGAGCCTCTTTAGATGCAAAAGATACCCTATCAACAAAAGATATTTTAGCAACACTGCCAAAGCTTAAAGAAAATGGAGTTAAATTTATTATTTTTAGTGGAGGTGAACCATTAACTCGAAGTGATATTTTTGAAATTGCCAAAGAGTGCAAAAAGCTTGGTATTATGACATATCTTTCAAGCAACGGGCTTTATATTCACAAACAAAATGCGCAAAAAATAATAAAGTATTTTAACTATATTGGTATTAGTATTGATGGTTCAAAAGAGACACACGATTTTTTTAGAGGGCAAAAGGGTGCTTTTGAGTTATCGCTTAAGGCTATTAAACTTTTACAAAACTATCAAGCAAATAAAATTGGAATTCGCTTTACCCTAACAAAAGATACACTCAAAGATTTACCCTTTATTTTTGAATTAGCCCAAAATGAAGCGATTGCTAAAATTTATATTTCTCATTTGGTTTATAGTGGAAGAGGGCTTGATAATGTAAAAATGGATTTGGATAAAAATGAGCGAAGAAAAGCTCTTGATTTTATTATAGAAAAAGCTTTTTACTATCATGAAAATAATATTCCAATTGAAATTGTAACAGGCAATATGGAAGAAGATGCTATCTATTTTTTAAAAGCTTTTAGTAAGCGCTATCCTGATAAAAAAGAAGCACTTTTGAAGCGGCTTAAAGAGTGGGGTGGCAATAGTGCTGGAAGAAAACTATTAAATATTGATGCAAATGGTAATGTAAAGCCAGATCCATTCTTTCCTTTTGTTTTGGGAAATATCTTGCAAGAAGATTTTGGTGCAATTTGGCAAAATAAAGATAATGAGATGTTGCAAAAACTTCGAGAATTTCCACGTAAAATTGAAGGCAAATGCAAAACATGTTACTTTTTAGATATATGTAATGGTAGCTCAAGAAGTAGAGCCTATGCACTCTATGGCAATTTATGGGCTGAAGATCCATCATGTTATTTAAATGAAAAAGAAAGAGAAGGAGCATTTTTATGAGAGTATTTTTTTTAGTAATACTTTTTATCTTTTCTTTATATGCAAAAGAGCGAATATTTGTGGTTGAGCGAGAAAGTAGTTCCGTTGCTGTGATTGAAAATGATATATTAATTGGAAGAATGCTTCAAATGCATAATATGAATCATGGGGTGATGAAGTTTAAAGATAAAGATGGTTATTTAATTAGTCGCGATGGGTATGTAATAAAGTTTAATCCTTTAACGCTTAAAAAAGAAGGTGAATATAAAACAAGCAAATCGGCAATTGGTTTTGTTATTGGCAAAAACTTTGTTGCAGTGGCAAATTATGATGATAAGAGTGTTGATATTTTAGATAGAAATTTAAAACCGCTTCAAAAGATTGAAACCAATTCAAGAAATGTTGGAATTAAAATTTATAAAAACTATCTTATTTTTGCACAAATGGATAATGACAAGGTAACAATTTTAAAAGATATGGCGCCAAATGCAAAGGTGCCGCACTTTAAAAAATTTAAAGAATTTAGTGTTGGGCAGATGCCTTTTGATGCAATGATTTTAGGCAATACCTATATTGTGGGATTTTTTTTAACAAAAGGTTTTGGGGTTATAAATTTAGATACAATGGAATATAAACTTATTAAAGTAAAGCAAGAAGGAGGCAAGCCGGTATTAAAAATACCTCATTTTGGTTTTTGGTCTTTAAGTAAAGAAAAAGTTTTTATTCCAGCTGTTGGGAATAATAAAGTATTGGTCTATGATAAGAACTTTAGCTTTATTAAAGCAATTACGACCAAAGGTTTGCCTGTTTTTACCTCTTTGAGTCCAAAAAAGCGCTTTTTGGCTGTAACGTTTAGTGGCAAGGATTTTCCTTTTGTGCAAATTATTGATACCAAAAGTTTACAAATTATAAAAACTTATCAATTTAAAGGAAAAGTATTGCATGTTAGATGGTCAAATGAAGAGCCAAAGCTTTATGTTTCAGTCAATGGAGCAAATGAAGTGGCAGTAATTAATACTAAAAATTGGCAAGTTATAAAAGAAATTAAAAATATAAAACGACCATCTGGCATTTTTATTTATGAGTATAAGGATAAATAGATGGGCAAAGTCTATTTAACAGGGGCTGGACCTGGAGATATTGAACTTTTAACAATTAAAGCACTAAAAGTAATAAAAAAAGCAGATGTAATTATTTATGATCGTTTAGCCAATAAAGAGATTTTAAAAGAAGCGAAAAAAGATTGCGAGTTTATTTATGTTGGCAAAGAAGATGGTAAACATATTTTACCACAAGAGCAAATTAATGAGGTGCTTTTTGAGTGTGCCAAAAAGTATGATGTTGTTGTGCGGCTAAAAGGTGGAGATCCGTTTGTCTTTGGAAGAGGTGGAGAAGAGGGAATTTTTTTAAAAGAAAGAGGAATAGAATTTGAAGTAATTCCAGGTGTAACTTCTGCTATTTCTGTGCCAGCATATGCGGGAATTCCAGTAACACATCGAGGTGTAGCAGTCTCTTTTAGAGTCGTAACCGGGCATGAAGCTCCAAATAAAGAGCATTCTCAAATTGATTGGAACTCTTTTAAATATGATGAGACAATTGTTTTTTTAATGGGGCTTCATAATCTTAAAAATATTGCTACCAAATTAATGCAAATTGGAAAATCTCCAAAAACTCCTTGTGCTGTAATTAGCAAAGGCACCTTTAAAGAGCAAAAAGTTGTTGTGGGCACTTTAGAAGATATTTATGAAAAGGTACAAGAAGCAAAATTGCAAACTCCTGCTTTAATTGTTGTTGGTAAGGTGGTAGATTTAAGAGAAAAGCTTAAGTGGTTTAAATAATTTTATTTGCAATTTTCTTCTTAAATTGAGTAGCTTTTATACATTTTAGCTCTCTTAATAGCTTTTAAATTGTAATATTTATGTAAAAGAAATAAATTTAGTGTGTATAATAAGCCTATTTAAAAAAAGGTTTATTATATGGGTAAATATTTGAAATTAACATTTTATTTTTCAATTTTTCTTAATGCAGCTAATTTTGATAAACAAATTAATGATATTCTTTTAGCACATGAGCAAAAAGAGATTTTTAAATCTTTATCCAAAACTCAAACAGAACCAAATATCTATACCCCTTTACATACTTTGCCAATAAAAAGTAAAAAATCTTTTAACAATTGCATAAAAATTAAAAAAATTATTACAAAAGATATTACTTTGATATCTCAATCAAAACTAAAAAAGTTGTCTGCCCCTTATCTAAACAAATGCGATACAATTGATGATTTAAAAAATTTACTTAAGAAAATCAACAATATTTATATAAAAAAGGCTTATATTACTTCAAGAGCATATATTAAACCGCAAAATTTAAAAAATGGTACTTTGGTTATTTCAGCACTTGAAGGAAAAATTGATGAAATAAAAGCTATCAATACTTATAAGGGATTTGTTTTTTTAGGCTATAAAGATAGCTATTTAAATTTAAGAGATTTAGAAACTGCCATTGAGCAGTTAAATAGATTGCATTCAATTAAAACTACAATGCGCCTCAACCCTTCTAAAAAGCAAGGATACAGCGATATTGTTTTAATTGGTCAAAAAATTGGCTCATCAATTTATGGAAATATTGGAATAAATAATTTTGGTGTTGTAAAAACAGGGAAATATCAAATGAGTGGAACAATTTTTTGGGAGAATCCATTAAATATTAATGATAAACTCTCGTTATCTCTTAATACCACAAGTAAACAAAGCAGTAAAAACCGCTCTCTTGGAAGCTCTATAAGCTATGGATTGCCTATTGGCAAAGCATATGTAGAGTTTGGATTTTCTTACTTTAAATACAAACAGGTTGTAAATGGCTTAAATAGAGATTATCAATCTAATGGAGATTCTAAAAGCTACTACCTAAAAACAGAATATAAGCTCTTTCATAACAAAAATCAAAAAGGAAAGTTAGAAGTAAAACTTACTAGAAAAATAAATAAAAACTATCTTGCAAGGGTTTATCTGGATACTTCTAGCTCTAAACTTACTATTTTACAAATTGGCTATACACACAGTTTTTTTGGAGCAACATATGATGGCTATATAAATCTAACATACCATAGAGGATTAAAACTTTTTGGTGTACAAAGCGGATATAGAGCAAAGCCAACATTTAATAAATTTACTACAGATATTAGCTTTAATAAAAAGTGGCAAATGAAAAACTTTTTTATAGCTTACAATTTTTCTCTTCATGGGCAGTATGCAAAAGAGGGGATTATTGGCTCAGAGCAAATAGGAGTTGGAGGGATTTATAGTGTAAGAGGCTTTAGAGTTGAGGGGCAGTTAAGCGGCAATAAAGGCTTTTATATAAGAAACGAACTCTCTTTTACAAAGCCATTTAAAAATGGATTTATTTCGCCATATTTAGGATTAGATTATGGATATGTTGCTAAAAATAAAAGCAGTTATGGCGGTAAATTAATTGGTGGAGCTTTGGGCTTAAGATTTGGGTGGAAAAGCCTTAATTTAGATATTTTTAGAACTTTTCCTATAAAAGATTCTAATAAAATAACCTACAGACCAAATGGCGATAAAGTTGTGCACCACAACAAAGGCTTTTTTGGAATTAATTTAAGCTATAAGTTTTAAAGGATAAAAATGAATAAAACATCTAAAATAAAACAGATACTATCGATAATAACATCTATTTTTTTAATTAACCAGCCACTACTGGCATCTGGTTCTATTAAGCTTGATCCAAATAATAATAACAAAGCAGGACACACTACCCTTGATAAAGCAGCAAACGGGGTAGATGTCGTAAATATTGCAAGACCAAATAGCAACGGGGTTTCGCATAACCAATATATAGAGTTTAATGTTCCAACTCAAGGTGTAATTTTAAATAATGCAAAAACAGATACTAAAACAAAGCTTGCAGGTTATATATATGGAAACGAGAATGTAAAAAACCATCAAGCCGATTTAATACTTAATGAAGTTACAAGCACAAATAGAAGTTATATGAATGGCTATTTAGAGGTAGCCGGTAAGAGTGCCGATGTAATAGTTGCAAACCCAAATGGCATTACTGTTAATGGCGGCGGTTTTATAAATATTCCTAAAGCTACACTAACAACCGGTAAAGTTAGCTTTGAAGGGAAAACGCCGATATTTACAGTAAATAAAGGCGATATAGAAATTAACAAAGACGGGCTTGATGCAAGTAGCACTAACTCGCTAAATATCTACACAAAAGCCCTAAAACTAAATGCAGCTATCTGGGCAAATAAGTTAAATGTAGTAACAGGTAAAAACCGTATTAAAAATGGAGTTGCCACTAAAATTGGCGATAGTGATGATGAATTTAGTATAGACTCTACTGCACTTGGCGGAATATATGCAGGGGCTATTAAGCTTATAGGCACTAGCAAAGGGGTGGGTGTAAACTTGCCGCCTGAAGTATTGGCTCAAGATAGTTTAGAAATTAGCAGTGATGGTAAAATTGTAATAAATAGTGCCAAAGTTAAAAATGGCGCTACAATTATTAGTAAAAGTGGCTCTATAACTGTAACAAAAGGCTTGTATGCAAACAGTGCTAATTTTAATGCAAAGGGTGCAATAAGTTTGTCGGGCAATAGCGGTGTTGCTACTACTTTTAACCTAAAGGGTAGCTCTTTAATAAACAGCGGACTTTTAGCAGCAGGAGTAGATAGCAATTTTAATACTTTAAATGGCGGAGAGTTAAATTTAGATTTTAAAGATAGTATAAAAAACAGTGGAACTATGTTTGCCAGTTCTGCTTTAAATTTAAATGCACTCTCATTTATAAATAGTAGCGGTGCAAATGTAATTGGCGGAGATTTTAATGCAACTACAGATAGCTTTAGAAATAGTGGAGATATTAGTGCATCTTTAGTTACTATAAAAAGTGGCACAGCTATAAATAGCGGTTTAATACAAAGTAGTAGTAACTTTAGTTTAAATAGCGATAGCTTAGATAACAGTAATGGAAGTATAGAATCCTTAGGCAATTTAAATATAGATATAGATAATAACTTTACAAACACAAATGGCTCTATATATGCAAACGATAATTTAAATATAAAAGCTAACAGCTTAGACTCTAAAGACTCAATTATAATTTCAAAAGCTAACAACACACTAGATATAACCAATAGCTTAAATTTAGACAATTCATATATAGAGGGTATAAACTTAGATATTAGTGCAAAAGATGCTACACTAAATGGTGCTAATGTTTTATCGTATGGTTTGCTAAATATAACTGCAAATAGCCTTAGTGCAAACTCTGCTACAATACAAGCTGCAGATAATTTAGATATAGAAGTTGCAAACACCTTTAACAATAGCAACAATGCTCTAATCTATTCAGATAAAGATATATCTATAAACTCAAAAGATTTTAACCACGATAATAACTCTACTCTTCAAGCTCTAGGCAATATAAGTATAAATAGCTCTAACTTAAACAACCAAGATAGCACAATCTCTGCTAATAAAATTAATATAGATGCACAAGATATAAATAATGCAAACGGTGCAATAGAGGCTCTAAAAGAGATAGTGCTTAAATTTAAAAATCTCTATACACAAGGCGGTTCTATAGTTACAAACACAACTGCCTCTTTAGATGGAGATGATATTAACGCTACAGATGCTGCAATTTACGCAGGCAGTAACTTAGATATAAAAGCAAACGATATAGATAATAGCAACTCTTTAATTAGAAGCGATGCAAATTTAACTCTTAATGCCAACTCGATAACGGGTAAAAATAGTGAAATAGTTGCAAATAGCTTAAATATTAAAGCTAACGATTTTAATCAAGAGCAAAGCACTATTAAATCTAGCACAAAAGCTATAGTAAATATTACAAATACTCTAACTCTTAACAAAACCCAGCTTTTAGCAAATGCTTTAATAAAACTAAGTGCAAAAGATGCAAATATAAATAGCTCTACACTATATAGTGCAAATGATCATATAGAGTTAAAAAGCCAAAATGCTAATATAGAAGATAGCACTCTTCTAGCTAAAAAGAGAATAGATTTAGATATACAAAATACTCTAAACTCAAAAGATAGCTCATATGTAGCTAATAGTGTAACTGTTAAAACAGACAATCTTGCAAATAGTGGAACCAACCAACTTAGTGCTAAAAATAGCGAAATAAATACCACAACGCTCAATAACCAAAACGCTACACTTGTTTTAGATAGTAATAAAACTGTAATTAATAGCACCAACTTAAATACTATAAATGGCTTAATAAGTAGCACTCAAGATTTAACAATTAATAGCCAATATACAGATGTAACAAATGCAAATATAGAAGTAGCTAATATTTTAAAACTAAATAGTGCTAACTTAACTCTTAAAGATTCAACACTATTTGCAGGAAGTCTGCTTAGCTTAACTACAAACATAGATACTATAGATAGTGGCTCTAAAATTGTATCTTTGGGAGATATGAATTTAAACTTTAATAACAACTTAACAAACAATGGTACACTAGGAGCAAATAACGACTTTAAATTGAGTGCTAAAGATGTTACTAATAATAGCTCTATTGTATCTATAGGCTCTTTTAATTTAAAAGCAGATAGTTTAAAAAATAACACCAACAATACAAACGCATCGATAAAAGTAGGTGGCAACTCTAAAATAACTCTGAAAAACAGCTTAGAAAATAGCGGCTTCTTGCTATCGAGTAATAATTTAGAGATAAATGCAAGCAATATTACAAATAAAGCAGTAATTGCAAGCGGAAATAACTTAATACTAAATAGCACTAACTTAAATAACTACAACACTATCTATAGTGGTAATAATATGAATTTATATATTGCCGATACTTTAACAAATAATAAAGATGCAAATATTTTCTCTGTTGGGAATATGCTTATAGCTAAAGATGCTAACGGCAATAAAAGCAGTAAAATAGAAAATATTGCTGCTAATATAGAGAGTGTTGGGGATATGAATTTGTCTGCAAAAACAATAGAAAACAAATCTTTGCAAGAACCTAAAAAAGGTCTCAAAGAAAGTAGTAATACTACTTTACATTTAATTCATAACGGTCTTTTTGGTCCTTATAAATACCATCCTAATCAAAAAATATTAAAAAAATACCAAAAAGAAATTGTACAAAAATATATTGATAATGGTGATGTAACAGTTTTAGATCATCCAAAAGTTGATTATGGAATTCATAGTAATCAAGAAAATGTTAAAGTTGGTAACGAATATTATCCAGTTTCCAGTCCATTGATTGTTAAAATATCTAATTCAAGATATATATTTTTTGGAAAAATAGAATATGTTAAAAATATTTCAAAAAAAGTTATTGAAAATAAATCATTAGCTATAAAATTTCGAAAAGAAGTTGCTGATGCATTAATAAAAAACATTTATAGTAAATATGGTATTTGGGTTAAAGATAATGAAATAAAAGATTTACATACAAGAGTATATAGTCTTGAAGGTTTAGAAAACTTAAATAAAACAGAATTAGAAAGAAAATATCAAGTTAAAACGGAACAAGAATATTTTATATCTATGCCTAAAAATCAAGCAAATATAAAAGCGGGTAAATTTATTACTTTTAATTCGGATACTTTACATAACCAATTTAGCACAATTTCAGCAGGAAAAGATATAAAATTTAACACAAATAAGGTAAAAAATGATGAATTAGTATTAAATAAAATTACAACGACAAATGTAAAAGCTTATGTAAAAGTAGGAAAAACTGGAGGTTTATTCGGGACAGGATTCTTTTCTGATGATAAATATGGATGGGTAACTATAAAAAATGAGAGTAAAACGGAAAAAACAGGTGCTATTGGTTCTGCTATTATTGCCGGTGGAACAATAAGCGGAAACATCAACAAAGCATTAAATGGCGTTAAAGAGAATCAAAATATTGGCGGGGTAGATGATAAT
>JALVTH010000025.1 GCA_027036015.1 Campylobacteraceae bacterium | reverse complement strand
CACGAAGAATGTTACGGCGAGTTGAACTTTTTAAAATTGGAACATATGAACCTTATTTAAGCCTAGAACTTTTAGATAATGAACAAGCAAACGAGTATGGCAAAAAAGTTTTGGCAAATTATGTGATTTATAGAATGCTTTTAGGAAAGAGTGTTAAAATAACAACAATACTTAATAAACTATTACACCCTAAACTTAGTGACTCATTTAGAAAAAGCAACATTAATTAGGAAAAATATGAAAAAAGCAATTGCAATAACAGGTCCTTCAAATAGCGGTAAAACAACTCTCATTACAAAAATTATCCAAAAACTAAAAAACAAATACAAAATTGCAGTCATTAAACATGATCCAAAAGATAAAGCCATTTTTGATAATCCCAAAAAAGATAGTGGAAATTTTTTTGATGCTGGAGCTAATGTTGCAGTGCTTTCACCAACAAGAACAACCCTTTTTAAACACTCTCCATCAACATTAAAAGAGGTAATTGATCTTTTTGGAGATTTTAATCTACTTTTAGTAGAAGGGCTCAAAAACTGGGAACTTCCAAGAATTGGGGTATTTAGAGGCGAAATTGATTTAGACTACATCCCTTATCTTCAAGCAGTTGCAATTGATGATTCTATTAATAAAGAGAGCCTTTACAATTTAGATGTTACAATATTAAATCTTAATGATATTGACCAAATCATCTCTTATATTTTAACCCATGCAAAGGATCTTGATGGAAACAATATTTGATGCAATCAAAAATATTGCACTAAAAATTGATAATGCTATCAAAACAAGCGAAGGTGGATATGCAACAAGCTCAAATGTAACAGGTGATACTCAATTAAAACTTGATATTTTAAGTGACAAAATTATTGAAGAGGAATTAAAAAAACTCCCATCAATCAAAGCAATTGTAAGTGAAGAAAAAGAAAATCTCTTAACATTAAACAATAATGCTTCATATTATGTCTGTTATGATCCGCTTGATGGCTCAAGTATTGTAGATTATAATTTATCTGTTGGCTCAATTTTTGGTATTTATGAAAATAAACTTGATGGAGCAAATATCATTGCAAGTGCATATGTAGTGTATGGACCAAAAGTAGAAGTTGTTATAACTACTAAAGCTAATAAACCAAAACTTTATCGATTATACGATAATGAATTTAAATTTATCAAAGAAATCTCTATGCAAGAAGAAGGCAAAATTAATGCACCAGGTGGCACACAAAAAAATTGGTATCCACACCACAAAGCTCTCATAGAAGCTCTTTTTCAAAAAGGTTATCGCCTTCGATATAGTGGTGGAATGGTTCCAGATTTGCATCAAGTATTATTAAAAGGTGGCGGACTTTTTAGCTATCCAGGAACGACTGATAAACCAAAAGGAAAGCTCAGAGCCCTATTTGAAGTTATTCCATTTGCTTTAACTTTTATTGAAGCTGGAGGCTATGCAATTGATGATAAGGGAGTAAGTCTATTAGAATGTGTGCCAAAATTTCTTCATGATACGACTCCTTGCTTTTTTGGCTCAAAGAATGAAATAGAGCTTGTCAAAGAGTTTTACAATGGAAAATAAAGAATTAGATAAGTGGGAATTAGCACTTGAGCAAAAATTAGCAGAACTTAAAAATTGCCAAAATGAAAAAAATGTCAAAAGTTGTATGAAATGTGATTTAATGTTTGAATGCGATTTAAGAAGAGCATATGTAATGGCTGTTTATGAGAGTATGAACAAAGGCCAAGGTGGTGGCTTTGAATTTTAATTTTGGAGGGAAAAATGCAAGAAAAAGAGCTTGAAGTTATTAAAAATGCCATTCGAACAATTCCCAACTTTCCAAAACCAGGAATTGAGTTTAAAGATATTACAACTTTGCTCAATGATGCCACAGCTTATAATCTTTTAATAAATCATCTTGCAAATCGTTATAAAGATTATAATTTAGATTATATTGCTGGAATTGATGCAAGAGGTTTTATTTTTGGAGCGGCACTTGCAGCTAAACTTAATATTGGATTTGTTCCAATTAGAAAAAAAGGAAAACTCCCCTATACAACAGTTTCAGAAAAGTATGCACTTGAGTATGGTTATGATGAAGTCGAAATTCATATTGATGCTTTTAAAAAAGAAAATGCAAGAGTACTTTTGATTGATGATCTTTTAGCAACTGGCGGAACTGCGCAAGCTGCAAGCAATTTAATTAAAAAAGTTGGTGCAAACTGTGTTGAGGTATGTTTTATTATTGAGCTTACATTTTTAGAAGGTGCTAAAAAGCTTGAAGTTCCCGTTTATTCAATCATTAAAGAGGGTTAAACCCTCAAAAGCACTTTATCTAAAAGTGATGTTGGCAAAATCCGTTTAGCAAAAGCTAAAAGATAGGAAGCAAGTGTAATATAATATCTTGGACTTGGATTATTAGTTAAAATAATTTTATGAACTACACTTGCTACAGCATCAGCTTCTAATGCAAAAGGAACTCTTTTTGCCCTTCCTTCTTTTGCAGCTACATAATATTCTTTAAAAAAAGAGTTTTCAATATCGATATTTTCTAAAGTTTTTAAAGCATTTGCTCTAAATTTTGAATAAATTGGACCTGTATTTAATAAAACTACATGAATATTGCTTTCTTCAAGCTCCAAGCGCAACGTATCACTCAAACCTTCTATTGCATATTTACTTGCATTATATGCCCCTCGAAATGGTAAAGAAACAAGCCCTAAAATGGAGCTGTGTTGAATAATTTTGCCATAGCCTTGTTTTCGCATCACTTTCAAAACCTCTTTGGTTGCTTCATGCAAACCAAAAACATTAGTTTCAAATTGCTCTCTTAATAAATTTGTATCCAAATCTTCAATAGCTCCAAGCTGTCCATAACCTGCGTTATTAAACCAAACATCTATTTTGCCATCTTTTTGCAAAACACCCTCAATTGTCTCTTTAATAGTTTGAGGCTTAGTAACATCAAGAAAAAAGACATCTTCAAAACCAAGTTCTTTAAGCTTTATTATATCTTCTTTTTTTCTTGCTGTTGGATAAACCTTTATCATTTTATTTTTTAAATAAAGGGCTGTTGCAAGCCCTATTCCACTACTACATCCTGTAATTACAATATTAGTCATCCCTCACCTCACATAAAATATGATTTGCCTTTTTTACTAAATAGGTTGTAGTTATATCAGAAAAAAAATTTATTGCTCCTTGCAAATTAATAATATTATCTTTTCCACCTAAAACAACTTCTATAGTTATTCCTGTCTTTAAAATTTTTAATAATTTTTCTTTTTGCCACTCATAAAATAGCAACTCTTCTAACTCTTGCATAGTCCCTTCTTTATAATATTTATAAATATTAATATCACATTTTCCTTTTATGTTACGTAAAAATTGTCGTAAATATGCTTTTTTATTTCTACGAAACTGAGTAATTTGCTTTTGCTTAAACTTTATATTTACATCATTAAAAAAAGCTGGCGAAAGTAAAAGAAGTCTATCAACTCTTTTTTTACTTTCCAAAGTATATTCAAGCGCTTTTATTGCTCCATAACTAAACCCTACAACACAAAAAGCTTTACAATTTTTTAACCAAAAAGGAAAAAGGCTTACTTCATTTTGTAAAGAAAAACCACTAAAATAGAGCATCAAGCTCCTTTTTTATTTCTAAATAAGTTAAATTTTCTTTTAAAAAGAGCTCTTTTGCAACCTTTTTGATGATTGGAAATAAAAATTTTAAATCGTTTATTATTTGCTCTTTTATCTCTTGAATTAAAAGATTTTCGTCAACTTTTTCTTCTAACCAAAAATTTTCACTATACTCTTTTAATACCACTTTTATCTCATGCATATCTTCTTTAGTTAATGCAAAAGTTTTTCCATATTTTTTGTGTAAGAAAAATTTTGGCATCATTAAAAAATAGAGTATTTTCTTGCACTCTTCTTTACTAAAAAGAGTCCAATTTTTATTTATATTAAAAGATATAAAAAGAGAAATTCTATCAAACTTAAAGCCCTGATAAAGTGCTGCAACAGCTTTTGCTGCAATATAATATGACTTTAACTCTTTTTCTTGAGTGCTTAAGAGTTTTAATTTTTTCTTACCAAAAATAATTTGCTCTTTTAAAGTAAAAATGTCTTCTATGCTAATAACACTTTTTTTCTTTTTAAAGCTAAGCAAAGCCGCTTCGTTAATTAAAGCTTCTAAAGCTGCTGGACTAAAGCCAGCTGTAATTTTTGCTAAAGCTTCAATATCTAAAGAGAAATGTTTATCTTTCATATAATAGGTTAAAATTTGAATGCGCTCTTGCAAATTTGGTAAGTCAATATAAATTCTTCTATCAAATCGCCCTGGTCTTAACAGCGCACTATCTAAAATCTCAACGCGATTTGTTGCAGCAATAACAATAACGCCTAAATTTTCTTCAAACCCATCCATTTCAACTAAAAGTTGATTTAGCGTTGCTTCTCTCTCGTCACTTAAAAACTTTTCTCTACTCTTTCCAACAGCATCTATTTCATCAATGAAAATAATACTTGGTGCATACTCTTTTGCTACTTTAAAAAGTTCCTTTACTCTTTTAGGACCCATTCCAGCATAAATATGCACAAATGTAGCCCCACTTTGATAAAAAAATGGCACTTTTGCTTCATTAGCAATTGCTTTTGCAAGCATTGTTTTTCCAACTCCTGGAGGTCCAACAAGCAAAATTCCTTTTGGCATTTTAATATTTTGTGCACTAAATTTTTGTGGGTTATTTAAAAATTCAACAATCTCTTCTAAATCCTCTTTAACTTCTGAAATACCAACGACGTCATTAAAACTCACCCCTCCACTAAAAATCGGCTTTATGCTAAAATCATCTTCAAATCCCTCTTTTTCTATAACGTCTTGAGGAAGGGTAGTTGAGTTTCGCTTTAAAATAAACAAAATAGCTATTAAAATAGAAAAAAGAAGCAATATAGCAAGATAACTTAAAATTTTGCTCTCTTTTTTATAAACTCTTACAGGAAAATTTGCATAAATCTCTTTTAAATTTAATCCATCTATTGCACTTTTGATTTCGTGATTTTTAGTTTGTAAATAGGCATATTTTCCTTTAATATAAATTTGAGCCTCTTTTGTTTTTTGAAGCTCATGCATAAACTCTTTTGCACTAACAATTTTAGGCTCTAAACTAAAAAGTTTTATGATAATAAAAATTGCAACTGCTGATGCAATAAGAGCAAGAAGAGATATAATAATTTTTTTTTGTTTAGCAATAGTTGGCATAATTTCCTTCTTTTTTTACAACAGCTTCTTCAATCACAATCCATGAATGTTTCAAATCTAATGAACTTTTAACTTCTATTTTATTGTAATATTCATCATATCCAAAAAACTTGTTTTCTTTTTGTGATTCTATCAAAATAGTTAAATTTTTATTATGTTTTTTTCTAAACTCATAGTTTTTCTCTTTTACAATTTGAGTCAACTCTTTTAAACGCTCTTTTGCTACTTTGCCATTTACATCCATTTTTAATTTGCTTGAAGGTGTATTATCTCTTGGTGAATAGGTAAAAGCATGAATATGCGTTAGAGGCATCGCTTTAATTTTTGTAATAGCATCTTGCCAAATCTCCTCACTCTCTCCAGGGTGTCCTACAATAAAATCGGTTCCTATGGCAATGTTTTTCCTTGCAATTTTTTCAAAAAGTGCTAAATCACTTTTATAGCGATTTCGTCGATTCATAATTGTAAGCATTTTATTGTTAGTATGCTGAATTGCAATGTGCAAATGCTTTTCAAACCATGGTTCTTCTAAAAGCTCTAAAAACTCATCGTCAATTTGAATAGGCTCAATTGATCCAACCCTTAAGCGTCTTACTCCTCTAATTTGTGAAAGGCGCTTTAGTAATTTTGCCATACTTAAATTAATATCTTTGCCATAACTTCCAACATTAGTACCAGTTAAAATAAATTCTCCAAAACCGTTACTTGCTAAGCGCTCAACCTGTTTTACAATTTGTTCAAGTGGTAAACTTCTGGCATTGCCCCTCACATATGGAATAATACAATAACTACATCGAAAATCGCATCCTTCTTGCACTTTAATAAATGCCCTACTCTTACCTACAAACTCACTAATAACGCTACTATCAATATGCTCTAAATCTCCAATTTGATAAAAGCTTTGCTTTTGCTGTAAAAGTGAATTAATTTTTTCTTTTTCAGAATGTCCAAAAACACCAAAAACTTGCCCTTTTGCAAGCAACTCTTTGCCTTTAGAATGCGCTCCACATCCTCCAAGAATAATTTTTGCATTAGAATTTTTTCGCTTTAGCGAATTTATATAAGCTCTAACAGAAGAATCCGCTCCATTAGTTACGGTGCAAGAATTTATTACAACAATATCAGCCTCTTCTTCTTTAAAACTAAGATCAAACTCTTTCAAATTATTCATCATAATTTGAGTATCAAAAAGATTTGTTCGACATCCAAATGTTTTAAAATATACTTTCTTTTTCATCATTTACCACTCTTGGAATTGATTTATTAATATAAAATGATTGCGTTGGATATGCTAATGTAATGTCTCCACTTTTTTGAAATTCTTCTATAATTTTCATTGAAATTGTACTTCTAAGAGTTAATGTTGCATAGGCATTGGTTAAATACCAAATACTAATTGTAATACCATAACCTTTATAAAAAGCAAAAATTTTTGGTTCAACATTAGCATTTTTTAAATGATATTTGCTTCTTAGCTTTCCAAGCTGTTTTCTTGTTATGTCAGTATATCCTTTTGCATATTGTTTTGCAACGTTTTTTGCAATAATTTGAGCTTTTTGAATATTTGAATCAAACGTAATATCAATGTCAATTCCATCCCAAACGGTTTTTAAACCAGAATGCGAATAATTTGCAATCATTTTAGTAAAAATATAGTTATTTGGAATAAAAATAATACGCCCTGCTCTTCTATTGTGTGTGTAAGTTGTGAGCGTAATATCTTCAAAAAGCGTAATTTTTAAAAGTGAAATGTCTATAACATCTCCAACATATTCAACTCCATTTTTCACAACTTTTATTCTATCACCAACGTGAATCGTTCCACCAAGGACGATCACAAACCATCCCATAAGCGACATAAACCAATCTTTCATGGCAATGGCAATACCAGCAGAAGCAAAGCCTAAAATAGTAATTAAATAATTAACATTTTCTAAATAGGCAAAAAGTAAGATTAAAACAATTAAAGTAATAAAAGAGATATTAATAATTTTATTAATCGTATAAAAATTTTCTTTATTGCTCAAATATTTTGAAGCTAAATATTTAAAAAAAAGAAAAACGCCCAAAAGCAAACCTATAATAATTGCTAAATATACAAGTTTTTGGAGTTCTCTTTTAATATCTGCGTGTAACATGCTTTCAATTTCATCTGCTTTTTTTTCAAAAATATTTTTTGTCGTTTGAAAAATATCGCTAATTGTCTCAAGCTCTTTTATCTCTTTATTTAAAGCAATGATGTGATTTTTATCTAAAGGCGATTTGCTTAAAGAATAGATCCTTACTAAAAGATTTTTTTCTTTTTTTAAAAGCTCTATCGTTTTTAATAGTGAATTAAAGCGCTGATTGTAACTTTCTTTTTTTGCATGAAGTTCTTTTATATAAGAAAGAGCACTAATTAAAGCAACTGGATTGCTCACTTTTGGAGTTTTACCTAAAGGCGGTGGAGCAATGAGCTTTTTGAATGGATCTTTTTCAAAGTCTTTAACTAAAGCAATTTTATCATTAATAATTTTTAATTTATTTTCTAACTTTTGAAGATACTCTTTTTGTTTGTGACTTAAAAATCCTAAACTTTTTAATTGTTTTATCTCTTTTTCTAAACTTTTCTTTTTTTCTAAAAGCTTTTGATGTTGAATAAAAGCACTATAAGTTTTTACCCATTCATTCTTTTTGAAAGAATTTTTCTTCTTAAATTCAAGATAATTTGCACGTGCACTCTTTAGCGCTGTAAAATTAATACTCCAATTACCATCAGCGCCATTAACCTCAGCAACTAATTTTAAAGGCAAAAAAAACCAAAAAAGCCAATATCTCATCTTATCCCTTAAATTTTGCAAGTACTTTTAATATCAACCCTTTTGGTATATCTTTTTTAATAATATGGGTTCCAATCTTAGCATTTGGTAAAATAAAAGTAATTTTGCCTTGCATACTCTTTTTATCTAAGAAAAAGTGCTCATAAAACTCATTTTCATCTTCAATTTTAAATGTAGTTGGAATATGATTTTTCTCTAAAAGAGCTTTGATTCTTTTGGCATCTTTATTGCTTAATAAATTAAGCTCAACTGCTAATTCATTAGCCATAACCATCCCAATTCCAACTGCTTCTCCATGTAAATATTTCTCATAATTAGTTAGATTTTCAATAACATGTCCAAAGGTATGTCCATAATTTAAAACGGCTCTTAGCCCCTTTTCCTTTTCATCTTGATTTACGACATTTGCTTTTAGGCTAACTGATTTGGCAATAAGTTTAATGGCAATTTCCCTATCGTATAAATCATTTTCTTCTAAAAAGGTAAAAAACTCTTCATCAAACATAACAGCCATCTTAATCACTTCTGCAAGACCAGCTGCATACTCTCTTTTTGGCAAAGTATCCAAAAATGCCGGATCAATATAAACAGCTTTTGGCTGATAAAATGAACCAATTAAGTTTTTTCCATACTTATTATTGACTCCAGTTTTTCCTCCAACACTTGCATCAACTTGCGCCAAAAGCGTTGTTGGCATTTGAATAAAATCAATCCCTCTTTGATAAATCGAAGCCGCAAATCCCGTCATATCTCCAATTACACCCCCTCCAAGTGCAATCAAAGTTGATTTTCTATCAAACTTTGCTTTAAAGAGTTTATCTAAAATCTCTAAAATAGTATCAATATTTTTATACTCTTCACCATCTTTTACTTCAATCACTTCAACAAGAGGAGCTTTTATTTTCTTTAATACATTTTGCAAATGATACTTTGCAACGGTTGGGTTAGTAATAACAGCTACTTTATTATCAAACTTAAGCTCTTTTAATGGTTCAATATAGATATTATAAGAAGTTTTTTCTTTTTGAACAATTTCTATTGGAACAACCATAAAAAACCTTTTTTTCTTTTTATTTTAACTAATTTAATTTAAGTAAAGCTATCAATGTTCAATTGGTATGAGTAATTTTGGATGATTAGAAATTTGCAAAAGAAGAGCATTGATATCTTTTGTAAAATAACTCCAAAGAGAATCGATTGCAATATTTTTTAAAAAAGGAACAAAAAGCAAACATCTTTTCTTGTTTTTCAAAGCTCTTACTGGGTTTTGCACAGCTTGCTCAATTGCAATTGGATAATTATTTACATGTGAGAGCGTTTGGAGATGCTCTAAAACTTTTTTACTCTCTTCAAACTCCCCTTTAGGATTGAAATCAACAAACTTTAATTTTATTTGCAAAGCTTCAGCTACGAAAAAAGCCACAGAAGATATCTCTTCTATTTCTTCTTCGTTTGTTTTGGTAATAATGGCTTCTTTTAAACTTTGCATTGATTCTTTTCCAAAAAGATAAATAAGTTTTTGCATCTCATGTAGCTTAGCGGCAACACCTTTTTCTTTAAATTTATTAAAAGAAAGCATCACCAAACCAATGTCTCTATCCATAATCTCACTCATAAAAAATTCTTCTTTTTCATTTGTATAAGTAATAAAAAGTTCAACGCTTTCTTCTTTTTCAAACAATTTTATCTTTTCTAAAAGTTTTAAATTATTTGGATTAATAACACGAACAAACAATTTTTTATCTTTAAATTTTCTCAATAAAAAAAGAGCATCTTTTAGATAATAAATAGCATCAAAGCCATCATACAATAAATCTAATAAAAGATAAAAATTTTTTCCATAAGGCTGAGGAAAAAGTGCGTTTTTATTTCTAATTTTTTGAAAAACATTTAATAAAACTTGTGGTCGTCCAATAA
>JALVTH010000024.1 GCA_027036015.1 Campylobacteraceae bacterium | reverse complement strand
TTAAAAAATAATATTAATCTTAAATATATTCCAGAAATTTTATACAAAATGAGAGTTGGAGGAGCAAGCAATAAAAGTTTAAAAAATATTATTCAAAAATCAAAAGAAGATTTAAAAGCTCTTCGTAGAAATGAAATTGGAAGTATTTATATCTTGCTAAGAAAAAATTTCTCCAAAATAGGACAGTTTTTCAATATTTCATAACTTCTTCTAATTTTGTTTAAAAAGTTAAGTCTGAAGGGAAAAATTTGTTATAATTAGAAACTTTAAAACTTAAACGGGGAGAGGTATGCATATTATTGTTTTTGGGGAGAAGTATAAATTAACTAAATTTGATGAAGAAAAACTTCAAAATGATTCAATAGAATATATTTCTTTTTCCAAAGATTCTGATATTAAAGAGCTTCAAACATTTTTTACAAAGCTATTTAAACAAAACATAGTTGATTTAATCGTTTTAAATAGTGATATGCCTTTGCCAAATAATTTACGACTGCTTTTTATAAAAGCAAAAGAAAATGGTGTTAAATTTATGATAATGCGCCATTTTTTAGAAGAGTATTGCAAAAAGTTAGCTTTATCTCCAATTGGTAGCAATGCCAAGTTGCTTGAAGCAATAAAACCTTATACAAAATTTCAATATTTTCTAAAAAGAGTCATTGATTATACAATTTCTATTCCCCTTTTGATTTTTAGCTCTCCAATAATGCTTTATTCAATCTATCGGATTAAAAAAGAATCACCTGGCAAAATACTTTTTATCCAAAGTCGCATTGGCTTAAATAATAAACCTTTTAAATGTTACAAATTTCGCTCTATGCATGAAGAAAGCAAATATTTTAATCACTATACTCAAAATGAAGACCCAAGAATTTTTGCGTGGGGTAAAATAATGCGCAAATATCGCCTTGATGAATTACCTCAAATTTTTAATGTTTTAAAAGGTGATATGCATCTAATTGGTCCAAGAGCTGAATGGGATGAATTAGTGCAAAAATATGAAAAAGAGATTGAATATTATAATCTTCGCCATATTGTAAAACCTGGAATTACCGGATGGGCTCAAGTTAATTACCCCTATGGAAGAGATCTTAACGATACAAAAGAAAAATTAATGTATGATTTATACTACATTAAAAACTGGTCTTTATGGCTTGAATTAAAAACTATCATTAAAACTGCTCTTGTTGTTCTTGGGAAAAAAGGGGTATAATCATTAAAAATGTAATTCCTTATTGACATTATTTATTTTTTTTGTTAACATATATTTACACTTTTAAACTTAGGTGTAAAAATGAATTTACAACAAATTTTTGAAGAGTATCAAAATTTATTAAAAAAAATCACTTTAACTCCAAAAAGATATCTTTATGACAAAATAGACTTTTCTCAAAAACTTATTTCTATATTAGGACAGCGTGGCGTTGGCAAAACAACTTTACTGCTTCAATATTTAAAAGAAAATTATGCTAATTCTAATCAAGCTCTTTATATAAGTTTAGATAATCCCTCTTTAACCTCAATTTCTCTTTTTGAACTTGCTAAAACTTTTGAACAATATAAAGGAAAAATTTTAGTTTTAGACGAAATTCATAAATACGAAAATTGGGCTAAGCATTTAAAGCAAATTTATGATCAACTGGAATTAAAAGTTATGTTTTCTGGCTCTTCTATTCTTCAAATTCAAAAACAAGATACAGATTTATCGAGAAGATGTATTGTATATTATTTAGAAAATCTCTCATTAAGAGAGTTTTTAAACTTTAAAGGTTATAACTTTGACGCATATTCTCTTGAAGAAATATTAACAAATCATATAAAAATTGCCAAATCCATTATTACAAAAATCAAACCTTTACCTTATTTTAAAGAATATTTACATTATGGAGCATATCCTTTTTTTTTAGAAGGCAAAGAAAGTTATCATCAAAAAATAATTCAAATTCTTAATACTATTTTAGAGAGTGATTTAGCATATATTGAAAATATATCCATTAAAGAGATTAAAAAACTAAAAAAACTGCTTTATCTTCTTGCCATAAGTGTTCCGTTTATCCCAAATATAACTGACATTGCTCAAGCTACTTCTATTTCAAGACCAAAAGTATATGAATATTTAGACCTTTTAGAAAAAGCAAAAATTACCATTGGCATAAGAAGTAAAGAAAAAGGATATAATATTTTAGCAAAACCTCAAAAACTTTATATGCATAATCCAAATTTATCTTATGCGATTACAAAAGAAACAAACATTGGTAATTTAAGAGAAAGTTTTTTTGTCAATCAAATAAAAAATAGTTTTGAGTTAACTTCTTCTTTTCTTCCTGAAACTATATATACTTCTAAAAAAGGAGACTTTTTAGTAAACGAGCAATATATTTTTGAAATTGGAGGTAAGAATAAATCATTTCATCAAATAAAAGATATTGCTCATAGTTTTATTGCAGCAGATGATATTGAAATTGGTTTTGGCAATAAAATTCCCTTATGGCTTTTTGGATTTTTATATTAACTTTTTATTACGACCAATATCACTCCCACGTCACTATTTTGTGCTATACTTTTAAAAAATCCTCCCAAAGGATAAAAAATGAGACTTTTAACAGTGTTTTTTATTTTATTTACTCTCTTTGCAAATGCCAAAGAGCCTCTTAAAATCATTAAAATAACTCCCTATAGCACCAAAACCTCAGCTGGGTATTGTCTCTACTTTGATCACGATATTTATGTTGACGAAAGTAAAATTAAGCCATTTATTACAATCAAACCAAAAAGCTTTTTTGAAGTTGAAAGTCATTATAACCACTTTTGCATTAGGGGGCTCAAACCAGCAACTTATTATCATATTATCATTGATAAAAATGTTCCTTTTGATCGCTTTTATTTAGATAGAGAGTATCACTTTTTTCGCCAAAGCGGCGATTTAAAGCCATCTTGGCGCTTTAAAGAAAGTGGTTATATTTTACCTTTAAGCGGGCAAAAAAGCATTCCTCTTGAATCGGTTAATATTGATAAACTCAAGCTCAAACTCTATCGCATTAACGATAGAAACCTTATTTATGCCATCAATACCTATGGACTTGCAAGAGCAATTGATAGATGGGAAGAAAATGATATCAAAGATGAATATGGAGCACTGATTTGGGAAAAAACCCTTTTAATTTCCATGCAAAAAAATAAAAAGGTCGTAACTGCAATTCCAATTACACAAGAGTTAAAAAAACTCAAACCTGGCGTCTATCTTTTAAGTAGCGAAGATGATGGCTATTATGAAGGGCAAAATAGCCAATGGTTTATGGTAAGCGACATTGGAATTTTTACTATTAAAGGAGAAGATGGACTTCACGTTTATTTAAAACATCTCTCAAACGCAACGCCTTTTAGCAATGCAAAAATTGAGCTTATTGCAAAAAATAACGAAATTTTGGCAACAGCTAAAAGCAACAAAAAAGGATTCGCCTTTTTTAAAGCCGCCCTCTTAAAAGGAAGTGGCGGAATGAAACCCCAAGCTCTTTACGTTTTTAGTAAAAATCAATTTAGTGCTCTGCTTTTTTCGCGCCCTAAACTTGATTTAACCGATAGAGGAGTTAGTGGACGAGAATTTCCAAAAAGATATGACGCGTTTATTTATACTAATAGAGGAATCTTCAAACCAAACTCTACCATTGGTTTTACTATTTTAGTTCGAAATAATGACCAAAAAGCAGTTTCTCATTTAAAACTTCTCGCAACGCTTTATGATAGTAATTACAATAAAATTGCAACAAAAACTTTAATTACAGATGATTTTGGCAAAGCCGAGGGCAAATTTTTGCTCTCTCCTGTAAAAAATAGAGGAACTTGGGAGATTGCCATTAATGCTGGCGAAGAAGAGATTGCTTCGTTAAAATTTTTAGTAGAAGACTTTATTCCTCCAAAAATTGAAGTTAAAATTATAAGTAAAACAAAAGTGCTCAAACCAAAACAAGTTGCCCTCTTGCGCCTGAAAGCTTCATATTTAAGTGGCGGGGCTTTGGAAAATGCTAAAGGAAGTTATGAAATTTTCCTCCAAGCAACACAAAGCCCCTATAATAAATTTCAAAAATACTATTTTGGTAAAATAGATGATTTTTACCAAAGTGAGTATTTAAGCCAAGAAGAGTTTGTAGGCGATAGTAATGGAAGCATCGAAATACCTCTTAAAATTAACGAAATAACTGGTTCTACCTTGCCAATTGAAGCTATTATAAAAGTAAGCGTCAATGATCCAGGCGGCAGAGGCGTAGATAAAGTCTTGCATCTATTTTATGATGACAAACCTCATTATATTGGAATAAAACCACTTTTTGATTATGATGCAATCGATTTAAACGAAAAAGCAAAATTTTACATTATCGATGTAAAAGATGGTAAATTAATCAAAAATACCCTCTCTTATAGACTCATTCAAGAAGAGAGTGAGTATGATTGGTATTTTGATGAGGAAAGTGGCGAGTGGAATTACAACCAAACCCATAATGATATTGGCATTATAAAAGAAGGAGAATTGCAAACACAAACTAAACCTACTTTATTGGAGCTTAATAAGCTTGATTGGGGAAACTATCGACTTGAAGTTTACGATAAAAATGGCATAATTAGTAGCTATAGTTTTAGTGTAGGATATGATGAAGGCAAAAGTAAAGTAAGCCCTGATAGATTAGAGGTAAAAACTGATAAAAAAATCTATGCACCAGGGGAAAAAATCAAAGTTCATATCAAAGCAAAATTTAATGGTCCAATCTTAATTAATGTTGCTACAAATAAAATTTATTACTCAAAAGAGATTAATGCAAAAGCTAATAAAGATGTAACAATCTCCATTCCAATTCAAGCAAAATGGGGAAGTAGCGCTTATATTTTGGCTACACAATTTCGCGCTCAAAAGGCAAAAAGAGGAGCAACACGTGCAATTGGTGTAGCGCCAATTTTAATTCGTGACAAAGAAAAAATTATCAATTTAAACATTGATGCCCCTAAAAAAACAGCCTCTAAAAAAGATTTAATCATAAAAGTTCATTCTTCGTTTAATAAAAAAGCTTTTATTCAAGTTATGGTGGTAGATAAGGGAATTTTAAATTTAACAAACTTTAAAGCACCAGATCCACTAACTTATTTTTTTGGTCAAAAAATGCTTGGCGTAAGCTTGCAAGATATTTATGGAGAGCTTATTAAAAGCTATGGTGAACATGGCGAATTTGCAATAGGAGCTGGCGAAGAAGTGCAAGCTCCAAAAGAAAAGCCAGTTACCAATAAACGCCAAGTCTTAAGCTTTATGAGTAAAGCTTTGCCGCTTAAAAAAGAGATGACAATTCACGTAAAAGTTGGTGAATTTCAAGGAAAAGTGCAAATTATGGCAGTAGCTTGGGGTAAAGAAGCCGTAGGTAGTGCAAAAGCTTTAAGTATTATTAAAGATCCAATCTCAATTGAGAGCTTTTTGCCACGCTTTTTAAGTGTAGGAGATAAGGCAAATGTGCTTGTTAGTTTTGATTTTGATAAAGAGGTTCCAAAAGGAGAGTATAAAGTAAGTATACAAAGCAACAAAGCACTTGAATTTAGCCCAAACAGCTTTATTATCGAAAATAATGGTTCAAAAGTTTTTAAAGCACTAACAATGAAGGCACTTAAAGAAAATCCAAACGCAAAATTTCTTATTAGTATAGAGAATGCAAAAACAAAAAACTATCGCCACTTTGCCCTTGGTATTCGCAATCCATACCCTCCACTTTTTACCCATAAAGTTGGGCTTATAAAACCTGGCAAAAGTGTCGACTTTGCTAAACTTATTAACAAAGATAGCTTTCTTTACTTTAAAAAATTTTGGCTAAGTATTAGCGCAAAAGCACTTATTAATACCAAACAAATTACAGATGAACTCATTAGCTATTGCTGCCGCTGTGCTGAACAAACCACAAGTAGGGCATTTCCTTTCTTGCATAAAGAGGATAACTTTTATAAAAAACTTGTTCAAAATGCTATTAAACGCTTAGCAAAACTGCAAAAAATTGATGGCTCATTTGGACTTTGGAGTGAAAGTGATAGCGATTTATGGGTGAGTAGCTATGTGATGGACTTTTTAACCGAAGCAAAAAAAGCTGGCTTTAGAGTAAACGAATACTATTTTAATATGGGATTAAAATGGTTAGACGATCATTTTTATCGAACTGCTCAAAAAGAAGAGGAAAAAGAAGCCAATTTATATGCCCTCTATGTTCTAACAAAAAATGGCAAAATATATCTTAGCGATTTAGACTATTATCTAAACTACAATACGCCAAAAAGTGCTTATGCACTTGGATTGCTTGGAGCAAGTTACGCTTTAATTGGTAAAAAAGAAAAGGCTAAAATTGCTTTTGAAAAGGCCCTTAGCGGAGATTTTGCTACCTTTAGCAATTTTGGAGGCTCTATAAGAAACAAAGCAGCTTTAATTACGCTTTTAATAAAATCTCATTTAAAAAATCAAGCTTTTGAACTCTACGAAGAGTTAGCAAATGAACTCAGTAAAAAAGAGTATTTAAGCACGCAAGAGATGAGCGAAATTTTACGAGCATGCGAAGCCATCGATTTTACTCCAAGTCAGACCATTACGATAAAAATTAACTCTAAAGAAGAGACACTCAAAAGCTTTAACAAAAGTTATACTTTATTGCAAGAGTTGCCAAAAGTTACAAATCTTGGACAAAATCCAATCTATTTTAGTTTTGATTATGCCGGTATTCCAAATGCAAAAGGGCTTAGCACGTATGAAAATAGAGGCTTTCACATTGAAAAACACTTCTTTACACTTTATGGCAAAGAGATTGATTTAAGCCAAGTTGCTCAAAATAGCAAAGTTTTAGTGGTCATTGATGGACAAATTTTGGATGATACAATAGAGCATCCTATCATTATCGATCTTTTACCAGCTGGTTTTGAAATAGAAAATCCAAACATCTCTGGCATAAACGAAGTAAGCTCGCTTGAGATTTCTTCTGATTTAAGCCCATTAGAACACGTTGCTTATATGGATGATCGATTTGTTGCAGCTTTAGAATATAACGATAAAAACTTTAGTGTTGCCTATATTGCAAGAGCTGTTACCAAAGGACGCTTTAAAGTAGCTCCAACGTTAATTGAAGCAATGTATAAACCACAATTTCATGCTTTAAGTAAAGCAATTTTGCAACCAGTAGTAATTAAAGATAAATCACAAATCATCCAAAAACCACAATCAAATGAGCAAAACACTACAAGTGCATCAAAACCAAAAAGCCTTAACGAAGCTGACTTTTTAAAATTGCAACACTTTAATGTAAGCAATCTCAAATCTTTTAGTATCTATCAACTTTTTTATCTCAGAAACGCTATTTTTGCAATGCATGGGCTCGATTTTTCAAAACTCAATCCAGCCCTTGATCAATACTTTAAAAAATTTAGCTGGTATAAACCAAATACGCTCAACTCTGCCAAAATCTTTGCTTCGTTAAGTCCAATTGAAAAACAAAATGTTTTGACACTTTTAAAAGAAGAAAAGAGCCGTCTTGGTGGATTGGTACTTAGTGATTTTAACAAACTCTTTAGCCAAAAATTAGATGCCAAAGCCTTAGCAAAGAAATATTCTAAAAAGCAGCTTCGAATCTTAAAAAATGCACTCTTTGCACGATATGGCTATAGCTTTAAAGATAAAAGGCTAAGAAAAATTTTTATGGAGTTTTCTTGGTATAAACCAAATGAGGCAAAAAATGCACAAGAGATTATGCAAAAAGAGTTCACACCGCTAGATAGTGCCAACTTTCAAGCTATTTCTCAAGCTTTTATTTTAAAAGGAGAGGGCAATTAAAAAGCTTATTGTTTTTTTACTGAGCTTTTTTATTATAAGTTGTGGTGGAGGTGGAGACAAAAAAGAGCTTCTCCAAATCCACACCGCCATAAAAAATGCGACTATAGAGCTTTTTGCTAATAAGAAAAAAATCTATTCTACAAACACAAATAATGAAGGTAACTTTTTTATTGAAAAAAGTATTCTTTTGCCCTATAAAGAAATTATTTTAAAAAGTCATGGAGGATTTTATCGCAAAAAAAAGGTTGTGCAGCTTTGTGCAAAAGAGCGCACTCAAGAGCTTTTAAAAGGAATTAGTGCTATAGGCATTAAAAGCACGCTTTTTTGCAATATTGATAAAAATTTAAGTAAAAAGCTTCAAAATGAACCTTACTTAGAAGCAATGCTTTTAAAAAGTAATGCTTTTGATATATTGCAAGGAAAACTCACATGGAATGAGTGGCTGTTACAAGATTTTGACAAAGATGGTTTGAGTAACCAAGAAGAGCTTGAAATGGGGCTTAATTTTGTAAGAAAAGATAGCGATTTTGATGAGTTAAGTGACTATGAAGAACTTTTTCATTACAACACAAATCCCAAAAATCCTGATAGTGACAAAGATTTTTTACCCGATTACTATGAAATTGCCAAAGGATATGACCCGCTAAATAAAGATAGCAACAATAATGGCATTTTAGATGGACTTGAGGGTGATAATTTTTTTCGCTATCAATGGTATATTAAAAATGACAAAGCACAAAATATTTGTACAACAAGTAATGAAAAAACTATTAAAGGTATAGATTTAGGAGTCTTAGGGCTTTATCACTATACATTAGGCAAAAACCAAATTGTGCAAGTGGTTGATAGCGGAGTTGATAGCAATCATAGTGATTTAACAATAGATTTAAATAACTCTTTTAATGTTATTACCCATTCAAACAATCCTTCACCCGCAACTGTTCCTCCTACCAATCCTGCAAATCTTTTTTACTGGGGGCATGGCACGTGTGTAGCTGGAATTATTGGAGCAAAAGGCTTTAATAATTATGGAATTAGAGGTATTGGACCAAATTTAAAAATTGCTGGAAATAACTTTTTGCAAAAGCAAGATTTAAACTCTCTTGCAAAAGTATGGCTACAAAAAGGCAATTTTAGAGTAAGCAACAATAGCTGGGGGGCAAAGTTTTTAAATGAAACTTCTTATGAAGAGCTCATAAAAGAAGCAACAATCAATTTAAATCATATTTTTGTTTTTGCAGCGGGAAATGATAGGAAAAGTCATGGTAATGCCAATTTATCTTACTTGCTTAACAATCCTTTTGTCATAGCCGTTGCTGCTTTAAATCATAAAGCTAAAGTTGCAAGCTATTCAAATCCTGGAAGCGATATTTTTATTAGTGCCTTTGGAGGAGAACATTATTACAGCGGTCCAACTATTTTTACTACCTTTGCTTCACATAAAGCAATGTACAAAAGTGAGCTTCATACTCAAAAAGGACCAATTACAATTGAACAAGATATTAACAAAGACTTTACCTTTGCAGCAAATGGAACAAGTGCTGCTGCACCAATGGTCAGTGCTGAAATAGCTTTGATTTTAAGTGTATGTAAAAATCTCTCTTGGCGTGATGTTAAATGGCTTATTGCTCATACAGCAAAAAGGATTGATTTGCAAAATAGTTCATGGATTAAAAATGGTGCGGGGCTTTATTTTAGTAACGATTATGGCTTTGGGCTTATCAATGGCTTGGGAGTAGTTAAAGAATGCATAAAACCAACTTTTACAAATCTTCCTCCTCTTGTAAAAATTCAAACCCCTAAAAAATTTCTTAATAAATTTATTCCAGATAGAGGTACAATTAAAGCTTTTATTACAATTGACCAAGATATACTTATTGAGTGGATAGGATTAGTAGTTGATATTAATCATCCAAATGCTGGAGATATTAATATTGATTTAATCTCGCCATCTCATACAAAAAGCAATCTGATAAAACCAAACTACTTGCAAAGCAATGCTTATAAAGGAGGCTTTCGGTTTAGCTCTAACGCTTTTTTAGGTGAACACTCCAAAGGAATTTGGCAAGTTGAAATCTCAGACAAATTGCAAGGGGATTATGGTCAAATTAATTCACTCTATCTTATTATTTGGGGGCATAAAAATGAATAAAATAATTTTTGTATTGTTTTTAATCACTTTATTAAATGCTGGGGAGCTTGAAGAGTTAGAACAAGCCAAACTTTTGAAAAAAAAGAAAAAGCTAATTTTTCCAAACAGCGGCACAATTAGTGTAATTTTGCAAAAAGAAGATATTAATACTTTAAACAAAATTACACAATTTAATGAAGTATCGCTTAAAACTTGTATTTTACCTACTATGTGCCTTTTCGAGGTTAAAAAGAATTTACAAAATACTATAAAAAATATTAAAAAACTTCCCTTTGTTAAAAAAGTTGAACTTCTCTCTAAAAAGCCCTTTAAACCTTATTAAAAGGCATAAAAGCTAATTACAAGGGTTTTCTTTTTGTAAGGCTTTTTCTTTTGTATCAAAAGCGTATGCAGATATATCTTTTTCACCAGAACTATAAGGATCAAAACAATTGACTTGCAACATTGAAACTCTCTTTTTATCATCAATTTCATAGCCGATAGTGCATTGATATTTTTTACCATCTTTTCTTTGAATTTTTAAATTTTCATCGCTTGTAAACTCTTTAATAAAATAAACTTGCGTTGTATTTAAATCGCTAAAATCAGCATCATTAAAAGATTTTATTGTTAGATTCTCATCACTAAAAGTGTAAGTTCTAAATTGCGGCTTATTACATAAATTATCTTCATAATAGATTTTATTTTTAATTAGAGGCCAAATATCAACATTTGCCAAATTATTACCACCACCGCCACATCCAAGCAAGAAAAATGAAGCAAAAAATAAAATACTCTTTTTCATTCACTCTCCTTACATAAAATAAAAAATTGTAACTTATAAAAATTAAAAATTATAAAATTGTCATTTTTTGGGATTAAAAAAGTGGAAAGCTCCATAAAAGGAGCATCATTTTAGGAGTTTTGAGATTCTTTAATCTCTTCTTCGCTCATTGCAAGCTTAGAGCCAAAACCAAGTGCCTCTTTAATTTTATGCTCAATCTCTTCTCTTAGCTCAGGATTTTCTTTGAGGGTATTTTTAGCATTTTCCTTTCCTTGACCAAGCTTAGTAGCTCCATAACTAAACCAAGAGCCACTTTTATCAATAATATCAAGTTTTACCCCATAATCAATAAGCTCTCCTTCAAAGCTGATTCCTTCGCCAAACATAATATCAAATTCAGCCTGTCTAAAAGGAGGTGCAACTTTATTTTTAACAACTTTAGCTTTGACTCTATTTCCAATTTGGCTGTCACCTTGTTTAAGCGTTGCAATTTTTCGCACATCAATTCGAACTGAAGCATAAAATTTTAATGCATTTCCACCCGTTGTTGTTTCTGGGTTACCATAGCCCATTGTTCCAATTTTCATACGAATTTGGTTAATAAAAATAACGGTTGTATTCATTTTATGTAAAATTGCAGTTAGCTTTCTTAATGCCTGGCTCATAAGGCGTGCTTGAAGTCCAACATGCGCATCTCCCATATCTCCTTCTACTTCGGCTTTTGGCGTAAGTGCAGCAACTGAGTCAACTACAATTAAATCAACTGCTCCGCTTCTTGCTAATGTTTCAAGCACCTCTAACGCTTGTTCACCATAATCTGGCTGAGAAACAAGCAAATTATCTACATCTACGCCTAAGTTTTTGGCATAATAAACATCAAGTGCATGCTCTGCATCAATAAAAGCACAAATTGCTCCCTCTTTTTGGGCTGATGCAATGGTTTGAAGCGCTAATGTAGTTTTTCCTGAACTCTCAGGTCCATAAATTTCAATAATGCGCCCTTTTGGAATTCCACCAATTCCAAGCGCCATATCAAGCCCAAGCGAACCTGTGCTAATTGCATCAATTGGCTCAATCTCTTTATCTCCAAGGCGCATTAATGTGCCTTTTCCAAAGGCTTTATCAATTTGTTTTATCGCCAAATCAAGCGCTTTTTTCTTATTTGGATCCATTCTAATCCTTCTTTCGTTTTTATTTATTGTATCAAAATTTCATCAAATTTAAGCTACAAATGGCAAAATTTTATAAAGCTCTTTTTGCAAGGAAAAAAATGAAAATTACAATTGCCCACTCACCAGATGCCGATGATATTTTTATGTATTATGCCATAAAATTTGGCTGGGTTGATACTAAAGATTATATCTTTTTAAATGAAGCCTTAGATATTGAAACACTCAATCAAAAAGCACTTGAAAATATCTATGATGTTAGTGCCATAAGCTTTGCTTTATATCCAAAAATTCGAAATGATTATGCTTTGCTTCGCACAGCTGTTAGTTTTGGGCAAGGGTATGGCCCAAAGCTTATTAAAAAAAAGGGGAAAAAGCTAAAGAAAAATTTCAAATTAGCTCTATCAGGGAAAAATACCACAAATGCAATGCTTGTTAGACTTAAATATCCAAATGCTAAAGTTTTTTATATGAATTTTTTAGAGATTGAAAAGGCTGTGATAGAAGGCAGAGTTGATGCTGGGGTTTTGATTCATGAATCAATTTTAGATTTTGATGAAAGTTTAGAAGTAGAACTTGAAGTTTGGGATTTATGGCTTGACCTTGCAAAAGAGGAGTTACCTTTGCCGCTTGGCGGAATGGCGCTTCGTCGCTCAATTCCACTCAATCGTGCAATTGAAATTGAAGATATTTTAATTGAGGGTGTGAGAGTTGCTAACAATAAAAAGCAAGAGCTGAGCCAAAAACTGATTGAAAATAATTTGGTTCGAATTGATGGCAAGCTTTTAGAAAAGTATCTTACTATGTATGCAAATAGTGAATCTGTGAGTTTAAATGAACTCCAAATCAAAGCGCTTGATAAACTCTGGCAAATTGGCTTTGAAAAAGGCATTTATGATTGTTTAATAAAAACTAAAGACTATCTCATTCCAAGAGAGTATCAAAAATATAGAAACCTTTAAATATGTTATAATAAAACAAAAAGGCTCATAATGAAAGCTTTGCCAATAGGAATTCAAACTTTTAGTAAAATTAGAGAAGGAGACTATCTTTATATCGATAAAACAAAAGAAGCGCTTGATTTAATAAAAAATTATGAATATGTCTTTCTCTCCCGTCCAAGACGCTTTGGAAAAAGCCTTTTTTTAGATACCCTAAAAAATATCTTTGAAGGAAACAAGAAGTTTTTTGAAGGGCTTTATATTTATGACAAATATGATTGGAGTCAAAAATATCCCGTTGTTAAAATTGATTGGCGAAGCACAACAAAAATAGATGAGATTATTATTGATTTTAAAAGAATTTTAAAAGAAAATGCACTCAATTTAGGCATTACCTTAGAAGAAGACGAATATACAAATCAGTTTCGCGAATTAATTCAAAAAGTTTATAAAAAATATAATCAAAAAGTGGTTGTATTAATTGATGAGTATGATAAACCAATTTTAGATCATATAAGTAATATTGAAGTTGCAAAAGGTGCAAGAGAAATTTTGCGAAGAGTCTATACAGAGCTCAAAGCAAATGATGCATATTTGCGATTTGTCTTTTTAACAGGAATTTCAAAATTTTCCAAAGCTTCAATTTTTAGCGGGCTTAACAATCTTGAAGATATCTCTTTAAATCCTGATTTTGGAAATATTTGCGGTTATACGCATGAAAATATCAAAAATGAATTCTTTGAGTATTCTAAAGATTATGATTTGGAGAAAATCAAAGAGTGGTATAATGGATACTACTTTCTAAAAGATAGAATCTACAATCCTTTTGATATATTGAAACTTTTTAAATATAAACGATTTAAAAACTATTGGTGGGAAAGCGGACAGGCTTACTCACTCATTGAGCTTTTAAAATCAAGAAATTATTATTTTCCAAAGATTGCTAATATTAGAGTTGATGAAAGAGTTATTGAGAGTTTTGATATAGAAAAATTAAAAATTGAATCACTCCTTTTTCAAACAGGCTATTTAACAATTAAAAATGTATATGAGAAGCGTTTGGGATATGAGTATGAGCTGAAAATTCCAAATTTGGAGGTTCAAGTATCGCTTTCTAATTTAATAATTGATTATTTAACCAATCAAACTACGCTTAGGCTTGATTTTGAAGATAAAATCTATGAAGCTTTGCTTCAATCAAATTTAAATACTTTAAAAGAGACACTTCAAGCACTTTTTGCTTCTATACCTTATAACAATTATGTAAAAAATGAAATTGGTGAATATGAAGGATATTATGCAAGTGTTCTTTTTAGCTATTTTTATGCTTTGGGTATTGATTTGATAGCAGAAGATGTAAACTCTTATGGAAGAATTGATTTAACACTTTTACTTGAAGATAAGATTTATATTATTGAATTTAAAGTTGATTCAAATGAAGCTCTCAAGCAGATAAAAGAAAAAGGCTATTTTAAAAAGTATCTTAATAAAAATAAAAAGATTTATTTAGTTGGAATTACTTTTGATTCCAAAACAAAAAATATCAAAAGTTTTGAGTGGGAGAGGGTTGAAAACTAACCCACCACTAAAGAGCTAAGATGGTAGATAAAAAAGCTAAAAATCCAAGCAACAGCTGTTGTAAAAAGAAAGAGATAAACTAAATATTTCACTCCTCCAGCTTCTCTTGTAAAAACGCTTGAAGCGGCAAAGCATGGTAAATAAAGCATCACAAAAGCAATAAAACTAAGAGCTGTTGGCAAAGTTAGATGTTTTTTTAAGCGCTCCTTTAAAGAAGTACTTGTTTCATCTACTTCACCAATGCTATAAAGCACCCCAAGTGTTGAGACAACCACCTCTTTAGCTGATAATCCAGCCTCAAGTGCTACGCTTAATTTCCAATCAAAGCCAAGCGGAGCAAAAAACGGCTCACTTGCTTTTCCAATTTTTCCAAGATAGCTTTGTTCTAAAAGCGCTTTTTTCAGTTTTATTTCTAACTTTTCTTTTTGCTCTTTTGAAGCTTTTGCAATTTTTTGCTCAAAACTTTGCTCTAAAGCTTTATTTTTAGGATAATTTGATGCAAACCAAACAAGCATAGATGCTGCTAAAATAAAGGTTCCAGCTTTCTTAAGATATTCACTTGCATTCGAATAGATACTATACCAAAGCAATCTCAAACTTGGCAATCGATATTTTGGCATCTCCATAACAAATGGATCATCTTCACCACGAAATACAAAAACTCTCAAAAGTTTAGCCATTAAAAGCCCAATAAGAGCACCGGTTATATAAATTAAAAAAAGCACATTGCCTGCAACTTCTTGACTAAAAAAAGCTCCAGTAAAGAGCACATAAATAGGAAGTCTTGCCCCACAACTCATAAAACCTATAATAAAAAGGGTTATAAGTCTATCTTTTGGGCTTTTTAGCGTTCTTGCTGCCATATAAGCTGGCACAGAGCATCCAAAGCCTGTTACCAAAGGAATAAAACTTTTGCCATGCAATCCAAATTTATGAAAAAAGCCATCAAGTAAAAAGGCAACGCGACTCATATATCCAGTAGTCTCAAGCAGTGCAATTCCAAAATATAAAATCACAATATTTGGTAAAAAAAGCAATACTGCTCCAACACCGCCTAAAATTCCATCAACAACTAAACTTCGCAACTCTTCATCTTTTAAAAAAGAGCCAATCACATCACCAAGCCAGCTAATAAACTCATCAATATATTCCATTGGCAAAGCGCCAAGTTCAAATGTTGCTTTAAAAAGCAGCCACATAAAAAAAAGAAAAATAGGAATACCTAAATATTTATTTAAAAGCACTTTATCAATTTTTTGTGTTAAAGTAAGGCTTTTTGAGATAGCTTTGCTGTTTACTACCTCTTTTGCAATCCCGCTTGCAATGGCTGCATGTTCACTTGCAATTATCTCTTTAATATCTTTTGTTTCGTGATGGGTATAAATATGCTCAAGTGCATCAGATAAAATTGGATAAAGCTCTATCATAATAGGGTCTTCATGAATTGCTTTATAAACCTCTTCATTCTCAAACAAAAGTGCAATGGCAACTTCACGATTTGTTAAATCTTTGTAAGAAAAGTTTTTTTCATTTAAAAAGTGTTCAATCTTATCTATCTCTTCTTCAATAGCATCACTATAAATGATTTTAGAAAGAGTCCTTTTATTTTTTACAACATCAACAATTTTTTTTAAAAGCTCTTCAAGCCCTTCTTTTTCTTTAGCTGAAATTGCAACAACTTCAACGCCTAAAAGCTTTTTAAGCTGAGTAAGATCAATACTAATGCCATCTTTTTTGGCTTCATCTATCATATTAAGAGTTACAAGCATTTTTTTATTTAGTTCAAGCAACTCTAAAGTCAAAAGCAAATTTCGCTGCATATTGGTGCTATCAACTACATTAACAATAACATCATACTCTTCTTTTTGCAAAAACTCTTTTGTTACTTGCTCCTCTTTTGAGTAGGCATTGAGTGAATAAGTGCCTGGTAAATCATAAATTTCAAATTCATAACAATTATAAGTAAAACAAATTTTTAGCGTATCAACGGTTACTCCACTATAATTTCCAACTTTTCCTTTGTTAGTGCCACTAAGTGCATTAATAAGCATCGATTTACCAACATTTGGTTGCCCAACAAGAGCAATTTTAATTTTTTGCATTTTTATTTTATCCTTTATACTGCAATAACTTCATTTTTTGGCTCAACTTCTATTTTTTGTGCTTCTTCTTTTCTTAGAGCAAAAAGTGTATTGCCAACTTTTAGCTCAATAACTGATTTTCCTAAAGAGCAATCAACAACTTCAACTTCAGCGCCTCTTACAAGTCCAAAAGAAAAGAGTCTTTGTTTTAGGGCATCATTTGCATTAATCTTTTTTACAATGATTTTTTGTCCTTTCATTGCCTCAGCTAATGTCATCCCACACTCCCTTTTTAAATTTTTAATAATGATAACAATTATCAATTAAAAAGAGCTTAAAGCATAATTTTCTAAAAAGCTCCATAAAATGGACATATTTTTAAGTTTATTATGTTAATATTCTAAATATATCCATTATATGGTAATATTTAAAAGGATGAAAAATGAAAAACCTTAAAATTTTTTTACTAATTATACCAATAATTCTTTTTTTAGGATGCAATACTAATTCAAGCTCCGATAAATTTGCAATAAAAAGTGGCAAAGAAATCGTTACACAAAACAATGCAAAATGGTATGATATTGACTCAACACAAAACAAATATGCAATTTATAAATTTACAACTAATCAACTTACAGAATATCGATTTAGCGATAAAAGTTTTACAAAAGAGATTGATGAAAACTTTTATCCAATTGATTTTAGTGATGGAGATCATTTTCAAATGTTAAAAGATGGCATTACTTATAGTTGCGAAATATCTCGCTGCAATGATGATGAATTTATTGGAATTTATTGCACGCCAAATGTTAGTGGAATGAATCCTATCATGCTTTGTGGCTGGAATTCCAAACAAAAGGCTATTACAAATATGCCATAAATATTTATAAAAATTGTTACTATTTAACCCAAATTTTCTATATAAAATTATTTTTTATGTCTTTTTTATGTTATTTTGTCTTATTTGTGCTACAATTGCAGTAATTCAATTTCATTTTTTGGAAAACCTAAAGGAAGTTCAATGTTTAAAAAAAGTATTTTTACTGCAATTGCAGCACTTTTGCTCTTTAGTGGATGTGGAAACAATAAAGATTTTTCTACTGAAGAAGCCAATAAACTTTTACCAAAATATACCTGGTATGAAGTAGATGCAACACAAGGAAAGTTTATAAAGTATCAATTTAGTCCCAGCTCTTTGACTGAAACCTATTATACCGATAATACTTTTACGACGGCAAAAGAAGAAAAGCGATACACCGCTACTATTAACAAAAATAGCCTTAAGCTATATGGTGCTGATGCAACGTATACTTGCAACTATTCAACTTGTGAAGATGGAAGCTATATTTTATTAGAGTGTGACCCCCAAGTTAGCGGCCTTGAGAAAAAACTTATTAGTGCATATAAAAATAGAGCTTTAGCAATTAGTGGAGGAGTTTATTAACTCCTCAATATATAGATCAATACTTATTTCATTATTAAACTCATTTTTAGCTAAAGTATAAATAATATCTATTTTTTGGCCAGCTTCTATTGTAGAGTTTGATCGAAACTCAATTGCATTTATAATTCTATTTCCTTCTTTCAACTTATAACGCTTGTGTTCATTATTTTTGCCAACGCTTGCTACAAAAAGTACTTCTACATTTTTGCTTATAAACTTTGGAGTAGGATTAGCCTCGCCAAAAGGTTCAAACTTTTTTATCATCTCAAAGAGTTCAAGCGAAATTTCGCTAAAAGGCAAAATCCCTAATATTGCATCATCAATAAAATCTTTGTTTTTACACTTTTCTTTTGCTTTTTGATTAAGAAGATGTTTAATCTCTTCAAATTTTGTCTCTTTAAAGCTTACTCCAATTGCCATTTTATGGCCACCAAATTTTTCAAAAAGAGTGCTTGCTTCTTGCATTAAAGTAAATAAATCACAATTACCCCAGCTTCTTCCACTTCCTTTGCAAATTCCTTCTTTGCAAGTTACTACAACAACTGGCTTTTTAAGTTTTTGTGCAAGACGCGCAGCAACAATGCCAACAACCCCTTCACTCCAACCTCGCCCCTTTACCAAAATAAAATCATCTGTGCTTGAAGCAAGCTTGAGTGCTTCAGTTGTAATTTTTCGTTCTAAGTTTTTTCTTTCATTATTAAAGCTATTGAGCTCTTCTAAAAGAATGATGGCTTCTTCTTTAGTTTGACTAAGCAAAAACTCACTCGCAAGCGCTGCATCACTTAACCTACCAGCACTATTTAAAAGTGGAGCAATATAAAAGCCAATAGTTTGCGAATCAATGGTTTTGATATTGTTTAACTCTTTTAAAGCTTCAATAAAAGGGTAGAGGTTTTGATTTAAAAGTTGCATTCCAGCAAGTAGCATTGCTCTATTAATACCATTTAAAGGCATAATATCAGCTACAATTGCTAAAGCTACATAAGCTAAAAGCCCCTTTAAATCATACTTTACCTTAAGTTCTTTACTTAAAGCTGCAATAAAATACCATGCAATTTGTGCTCCACAAATCTCTTTAAATTCAAAAGGACAATCGCTTTGCTTTTGATTTACTATAGCAAAAGCTTGTGGGAGTGTTGTGCCAATATTGTGATGATCAGTAATTATTAAATCAATCCCTTTTTCTTTACAAATATTCCCAGCTTCAAGTGCTGCTATTCCATTATCAACTGTGATTATAAGATTTGCTTCAACTCGCTCTAAAATCTTTGCATTTATTCCATAGCCATCACGAAAGCGATTTGGAATAATCCAATCTAAATCAACTCCAATATCATTAAAAAATTTTCTAACAATCGTGGTTGCTACAACGCCATCAACATCATAATCACCAATTAAAGTAATTTTTTCACCATTTTTTATGGCTTTTACAACTCTTTTTGCAGCTTTAGTCATATCTTTAAAAGTATTGGGATGTGGCAAATCTTTAAGAGTTAAAAAGCGCCCATTAAAGCGCTTAAAAAGCAGTTGAAAAATTTTTTCTTTATTTAAAAGAGGCAGATTCATTTTTTGCTAAGCTCTTTAGCAGCCTTTACAAAAGCTAAAATAATCTCATTTGGTTTTTGAAGTCTTGAGGTAAATTCTGGATGAAACTGCACACCAACAAACCAAGGATGATTTTTTACTTCAACAGCCTCAATTAATCCATCTGATTCACCAGTTACAATCATTCCAGCCTTTTCAAGCGCCTCTTTATATTTTGGATTGGCTTCGTATCGGTGGCGATGGCGCTCATAAATAATTTTGCTATTGTAAGCTTTATAAAGATTGCTTCCCTCTTTTACATTGCACTTATACTCGCCAAGACGCATTGTTCCACCAAGTGGAGAGGAGGTGGTTCGAATTTGTCTTTGTCCATTTGCATCAATAAAACTATCAATAAGATAAATAAGTGGCTCTTTTGTATTTGGATCAAACTCAACTGAATTTGCCTCTTTAAGCCCTAAAACATTTCTTGCATACTCAATTATACTAAGCTGCATTCCTAAACAAATTCCTAAAAATGGCACTTTATTTTCTCTTGCGTAGCGAATTGCTTCAATTTTTCCCTCAACTCCTCTTTTGCCAAAGCCACCTGCTACTAAAATACCATCAACATCTTCTAAAAACTTTTTAGCTCCATCTTCTTCTATCTCTTCGCTATCAACCCATTTGATATCAACTTTTAAATCTAAATTAGCCCCTGCATGAATTAAGGCTTCAGTAAGCGATTTATACGACTCTTTTAAATCCAAATATTTTCCAACAAAAGCAATTCTTACACTATCGCTTGGATGCAAAATTTTATTAACCAAGTCACTCCACTCTCCAATATCAGTTTTAAAATCTCCAAGTTCAAGCTGTTTTGCAATTGGCTTTAAGATATCTTGCGATAAAAAGTTAAGTGGAACCCTATAAATAGTTGCCGCATCTCTTGCTTCAATAACACTTTCTTTATCAACATCGCAGCTTAGTGCTACTTTTTCTTTAATTTCTCTTGGAATTGGATGTTCACTTCTTAAAATAATCATATTAGGAGTAATTCCAATGCGTCTTAACTCTTGAACTGAATGTTGCGTTGGTTTAGTTTTAAGCTCGCCTGCTGCTTTAATGTAAGGAAGCAAGGTTACATGAATATTCATAACATTTGCGCTTCCTTTTTCGTGTTTAATTTGGCGAATGGTCTCAAGAAATGGTAAACCTTCTATATCTCCAACGGTTCCACCAAGCTCAACGATTAAAATATCTTTTCCCTTTCCTGCATTATAAATTCGCTCTTTAATTTCGTTTACGATATGAGGAACTACTTGAATCGTTTTTCCAAGATATTCTCCGCGTCGCTCTTTTTCTAAAACACTTAGGTAAATTTTTCCAGTTGTAAAGTTATTATCTTTTGTTAAGGAAGTATTTAAAAAACGTTCATAATGACCTAAATCTAAATCGGTCTCAGCTCCATCTTTTGTAACAAAAACTTCTCCATGCTCAAGCGGACTCATAGTTCCTGGATCAACGTTAATGTATGGATCAAGTTTCAAAATACCAACACTAAAGCCAGAAGCCTTAAGAAGCGTTCCAATACTTGCAGCAGTGATTCCTTTACCAAGGGAGCTTAACACTCCTCCGGTAATAAAGATAAATTTAGTTTCCATAAAAACCCCTAATTAAAGAATAATAGGCATAATAACAGTTAAGAAGTTTTGACTTTTTACTAAAAAAGGTAGATTTGGTTCATTAAGCCCCATAATAAAATCTTCAGTATCAATTTGAGCTAAAAAGTCAAAAAGATATTTGCTATTAACCGCAAAGGTAAAAGGCTCATTCATTGAAATTGGCGCTTCAATTGCAATTTGTGCTTCTTGGTTGTTGTCATTGAGTGATTGAAGTGTAATTTTGCCCTCTTCAAAGGTAATTTTAATTTCTGGTGAAATAATAGAAATCATTTTCATAGCCTCTAGTAGGCTTTTTTTATTAAGAGTTAATTGATGTTTCAGAGATTGTGGAATAATTCTTTGATAATCTGGAAATCTTCCATTAATTAAGCGGCTAAAAAGAAAAAATTGATCGTTTTTTACGATTAAATGTGTTTCATCGTAAAAAATATCTATTGAGTCTAAAAAGAGTTTTTGAATTTCAATAATCGTTTTTTTAGGAATAATGAGTGAAAGCTCTTCGTTTGTAGCAGTGTCAACTTCTACAACGGCTAAGCGTCTGGTATCAGTTCCAACAAAAAAGGTTTTATCTTCTTTAATGTCAATTAGAGCACCATTTAGTTCATATTTTGGGTTATTGGTATCAATTGCTGGAATGATTTTTTTAAGACTTTGAATAAGTGTTAGAGCATCAAGTGAGATTTGGCTTTTATTTTCAATAGTAGGGAAGCTTGGATATTCGTTATAATCGAAGGTAGGTAGTTTAAATTTCGCGCTATTTTGCGTAATTACAAGGCTATCTTTGTTTGTTTCAAAAGTTATTGTATCAGCTTTTAAACTTCTTACAATATCTAAAAGTTTTTTTCCATTAGCTGTAAAGGCTCCTTCTTGCATAATTTCAAATTGATCGCTTTTTACTCTAAGACCTATTTCGTTGTCGGTTGCTTTAATCGTTACCAAACCATCTTTTGCTTCAAGAAAAATGTGAGAAGTGATGTTTGTTGGATCTTTTCTTTCAAGAAAAGGTTGAGCATTGATTAAAATTGATTCGATGATATCTTTTCGTGTTGCAATTTTCATAAGCTTCCCTTATTTTTATATAGTTAGTAATAGTTAGTTAGTTGCATGAATATGTGAAAAGTTTTTGAAATTCTCTTTTTTTGGTGTTTTTAACGCTCTTAAAAGGATTTTGACTTTTCACATAAACTTAAATAAAATTATACATTATTTTTTTGGAATTTTTATAAAAAGTGGCGGCGAAAAAAATTTTTAGCTAATTTTTTTGCTTTCTATTTTATGTGCAATTTCATCAATTAGCACTTTAAAGTTTTCATCACTCTGAATAATTTCTTCTATTTTTTTCATTGTATGGGAAATTGCTGAGTGATCTTTCATACCAAAATAGATTGCAATTTGCGGCATTGAATTTGGTGTAAGGTTTCGTGCTAAATAGATTGCTATGCGTCTAGCTTCTACTATTTTTTTAGCGCGTTTTTTGCTTTTGATATCACTTATTTTAACGTTTAGCTCACTGGCAACTGTCTCAACGATTGAATCAATCGTAATACTCTCTTTTTTCTCTTGCATATAATCTTCAATAGCATTTTTTGCAAAATCGAGTGTAATTTTTTGTCGCAAGAGATTACTCATGGCATTAAGCCTAATTATAGTGCCTTCTATTTCTCTGATATTGCTTCCAAGTTTGCTTGCTAAAAAGTTTACCACCTCATCATCAAGATAAATTCCATCCATAACTGCTTTTTTCTTAATAATTGCAATTTTTGTCTCAAGCTCAGGCGGATTAATGCTAACAAGCATTCCCCATTCAAAACGGCTTTTTAATCTATCAACAAGCCCTGCAATCTTTTTTGGTGGTCTATCAGAAGTAATGACGATTTGTTTGCTAAGAGAGTGTAATTCATTAAAGGTGTGAAAAAACTCATCTTGGGTTTGCTCTTTATTGCTAATAAATTGAATATCATCAATTAATAAAATGTCGCAGTTTCGATAATACTCTCTAAATCGATCCATTGTATTGGAGCGAATATGAGCAATGTAGCGGTTCATAAATTGCTCAAAGGTATTATAAATAACTTTATCACCTTTATTTAAGCGATAGTTTCCAATTGCTTGCATAAGGTGTGTTTTTCCAAGTCCTACCCCTCCATAGATAAAAAGAGGATTGTATTGAATACCCGGTTTTTGGGCAACTGCTTTAGCAACATTATAAGCTAAGCGGTTTGACTCACCCGTTACAAAGCTCTCAAAAGTAAAGGTAGGATTTAAAATAGTAGATGAACTGCTTTTGTTTTTTTGCGATAAAAGCTTAGAAGCTCTTTTTTGATTTTTATTTTTAATATTAATGACTACTTCTGCATTGATGCCTGTTTGCACTTCATAAAGATGGGCAATTTTTTTGGCATATTTGGTTTGAATCCACTTTGCACTTAAAATATTTGGTGCATTATAAATTAAAATATCACTTCGTGAAGAGGCAGCATCAAATTCTAAATTTTTAATATATCGATTATATTCACTTTGAGAAATTTCTTCTTTTAGCTTTTCTAAAATCTTTTGTCCATTTTCCATTGTTAGCCTATGTGAAAAACTTTTTTTAAAATTTTAGCCAAGCTTAGCTAAAATGGCGATTGAAAGAGGATGTGAAGTAAGTTTTTCACATAGTGAAGAAAGGTGTGAATGAATATTTTAGGAATTGACCCCGGAAGCCGTAATTTAGGCTATTGTATCATTAATTTTAATGGTGTGAATAACACTTTAATAGAAGCAGGACTTATAAAAATTAAACCAAAACCTTTGCAAGAGCAATTAGTCGATATGATGGAGGCAATTGATTTAATTTTCAATGAATATACAATTGATGAGGTTGCAATTGAAGATATTTTTTATGCATACAATCCAAAAACAGTTATTAAGTTAGCGCAGTTTCGAGGAGCATTAAGTTTAAAGATGCTTCAAGAAATAGGTTATTTTTATGAATATACCCCATTACAAGTTAAAAAAGCACTCACAGGCAAGGCAAAAGCGAGCAAAGAGCAAGTTGCTTTTATGGTAAAGCGTATTTTAAATATTAAAAAAGAGATAAAGCCGCTTGATATTACAGATGCTATGGCTGTTGCAATAACGCATGCGCAAAGAGTAAGACTTAGAAAGTAACTCCTTCTTTTGCTTTAGCTTGATTTTATCTTAAAAAAGTAGTACTATTGCCCCAAAAAAAAGGCTTTGTGGTGAAAAAGATAACTCTTTTGCTTTTGCTATTTGATATTTTAGTTTCACAAAATATTTTAATTGCTTCGCATCGCCCAAAAAGTGCGCTAAATTTTTTGCCTTTTCATACAATTAAAGATTTTTATACCATTGCTCAAAATCTAAGCTTTTATGCTAAGCAAATTCCAAAGGTATCTTATTCACATCAGCTTGCTTTAGCAAAAGAGTATAAAGTTCACTTTTTTGCTCCTTGGCATCAAAAAAGTTTTAATGAGCCATGGAGCGATATTACTTGGGCTGTGAATTTATTTAAGCATCCAGTTTTTAGAAATTCAAGAAAGCTTTTTAACCCCCGCCTTGCGCAAAAAATTATTAAAAATGCAAATTTTCAAGCCTTAAATAGCGTTAAATTAAGAGCAATTACCATTAGACACTCTAATTTACGCTCCCTGCCAACAAAGCTTCATGCATATAGAGAGCCTTGGAAAAGCACTCAAGGTTTTCCTTTTGATTATTTGCAAAATAGTGCAATAGAAATTAATACCCCGCTTTTTATTTCGCACTTTTCTTTAGATAAAAAATGGGCGCTTGTGCATGCTCCAGGAGCTTTTGGCTGGATTTTGACAAAAGATATTGCCCTTGTTGATATAAATTTTATAAAAAAATTTGAAAAGGCTTCATTTGGAGTGGTAATTAAAGATAACTCTTTGCTTTTAAGCAATGGCAAAAGAGTAACGTTTATAAAGCTTGGTGCTCTTTTTCCAAAAAAAAATGGACGCTACTTTTATGCAAGTAAAAATAAAAAAGGTTATGCCATCTTAGAAGCAATTGATAAAGTTAACAAAAATATTTTAACTTCTTTTCCTCTTCCTTTTACTCCTAAAAATGTTGCATTTGTTGCAAAACAGCTCAAAGGTGAGCCATATGGCTGGGGTGGAATTTGTTATGGCAGAGATTGCTCAGCCACAACGCAAGATTTTTTTGCTGTTTTTGGACAATTTCTTTATCGAACCTCGAAAAATCAATTAAAAAATGCAGCTTCTCTTATTAATATCAAGCCTTTTAAAGGCAGAACTAAAAAAGATATGATTTTACGCTATGCAAAGCCATTTTGCTCCCTTTTATATGTGCCAGGACATATTGGTATTTATATTGGACGCTATAAAAATGAACCAATTATCATGCATACCTACTGGGGTGTTCGAATGAAAGATTTTAGCAAATATATTTTAGCTAAAACTATTATTACAAGCTTAGAGCCAGGAAAAGAATTACCATTTTTGCGCCAAAAAAGCAAAATGGCAAATACCTTGCAAAAGATTATTAACTTAAAGCTTTGTTATTAAAATTGAGCTAAAATTTGCATTACCTCTTCGTCACTTAATTGGTGAAAATCAAGATAATGTGCCCCAACAGCCATAAAATTTTGCGGAATTTCAAGTACAACAACTTCCTTGGCAATTTGTTTTAGCTGCATAACAACATCAAGAGGAGCTACAGGAGCAGCAATTATAACATTTTTGGCTCCTTCTTCTTTGAGAGCGCGCGCTGCTAAAAGCATGGAAGAACCTGTTGCAATGCCATCATCTACAATGATGACATCTTTATTTTTAATTGGCACTCTTGCTTTTTGATAAAGAGCCCTTTTTTCCTTAATTTTTTGCATAATTTCATTGATTTGATTTTGAATGTAATGATTATCAATACCCAGCGAGTTTTTTACTGCTTCGTTGACAAAATAGTAGCCATTTTCACTTACTGCTCCAATACCAGCTTCCCTATTGTAGGGTGAGGGGATTTTTTTGACAAAAAAGATATCAAAAGGAATCTTTAACTCTTTTGCAATGATAGCTCCAATAGGTACACCACCTCTTGGCAGTGCAATTACAATGCTATTTGAGTTTTTATACTCTTGTAATTTTTGAGCTAAAAGCTTTGCTGCTTCTTCTCTATTTGCAAACATAAATTCCTCCTTTGCTTTAGCATAGCACATATATAAAAAAATCAAAGCTACTTATGTTGCAAATTGAAACAAAAGTAATAATTTTTTTATAAAGTGTTAAGCGTTACTTTACACTTTTTGTATAATATGTTATAGTTGTTATTGAAAAATGAGTTTTAAGTAGTGATTTTATGAAAGGTAGAAAAATGTATATCAAAATGAAAGAGCTTTGCTCATTAAGCAATGAGTCAAAATCTACAATTTTATATTACATTAAAGAGGGCTTATTGCCAGAGCCTAAAAAACCAAAAGCAAATTTGCATCTTTATGAAAAAAGCATTGTTGATTTGATAAAATTTATTAAATTTTTGCAAAAGAAGTTTAACTTTTCTATTTCGCAAATAAAAACAATTTTTCAAGAGACAAAGCTCAATAAGGGCTATTCTTTTGAAAAACTTGTCAATGCTTTAGAACTTGCTGCAGTTTTTGAAAAAAAGCTTTTAAGCAAAGAGGAGTTTTTAAAAGAGTGTAATATTACACACCAAGAGTTAGAATACTTTATTAAAAAAGGGTATCTCTATCCAAAAGAGGGAAAATTTGGGCAAAAAGAGCTTGAAATAGTAAAGCTTTTAAAAGAAGCAAACAATTTACAAATTGATAAATTACTTGATAAATATGTAAAGAGTGCTCGAAAGATTGCGGCTAAAGAGATTGACTTTTGGCAACAAATTTTTGACAATCCATCTCATGATACAATCAAAGAGTATCAATTGCTTTTTTCTATTATGTTAGAGTTAAAACCTTATATTTACAATATGCAAAGTATTTTAGCTTACAAAAAGGAAAAAGAAAATGAAAGAGCTTCTTAAGAAAAAAACTTTTTTACCCTATATTGTAATTGTATTTTTAAATGCAATGACTGATTTGGGGCATAAGATTATTTTGCAAAATACTGTTTTTAAAAGTTTTAGCGGCGAGATGCTTATCGTTTTAACAGCACTTGTGAATGCACTTATTTTGCTTCCTTTTATCTTTTTGTTTTCACCTTCAGGCTATTTAAGTGATAAATATCCTAAAACAAAAATTATTAAATATGCTTCTTTTGGAGCAATTATAATTACTCTTTTGATAACACTAAGTTATTATTTGGGGCTTTTTTGGGTTGCATTTGCTTTAACTTTTCTTTTAGCGGCTCAAAGTGCAATCTATTCACCTGCAAAATATGGTCTTATAAAAGAGATGTTTGGAAGTGCACATTTGGCTGAAGCAAATGGCGTGGTACAAGCTGTAACTGTTGTTGCCATTTTGCTTGGAGCAGTAATTTATTCGATTTTTTTTGAAATGCTTTTAAATGGCTTAGATAATATGAAGCCTTCTCTCATTTTGCAGCATATTGCTCCACTTGGATTTTTATTAGTTGCTGCAAGTGCACTTGAATTTTTCTTAGCAAGCTATCTTGAAAAGATTTTACCACTCTCTGGACATAGTAAAAAAGCTTTTTTTATAAAGCTTTATTTTAACTTTAGCTATTTAAAAAAGAATTTGAGAAATATTCATGAGAGTAAAATTGTTTGGGAATCAATCATTGGGCTTAGTATTCTTTGGGGTATTGCTCAAGTTGTGGTAGCAGTTTTTGGACAATATTTAAAAGATACTTTAGGTATTACAAATACTGTGATTGCTCAAGGACTTTTAACACTTAGTGGTGTTGGAATGATTGTTGGCTCTTTGTTTTGGGCAAAAGTGAGCCGTGAATTTATTGAAATTGGCACAATACCACTTGGAGCAATTGGGCTTAGTTTGAGTCTATTTGGAATTGTGCATACTACTTCACTTTCTATGCTTGGAGTGCTTTTATTTGCTTTTGGATTTTTTGCGGCAATTATTATGGTGCCGCTAAATTCATTAATTCAATTTTTTACACCCAAGAGCAAACTTGGAGTAGTGCTTGCTGGAAGTAACTTTATGCAAAATCTTTTTATGTTTTTCTTTTTGGCTGTATCTGCGCTTTTTGGTTATTTTGGAATGCTCTCAAAAGGCTTTTTTTATCTTTTAACAATTGTTGCGCTTGGTGGAGCAATTTATACCTTATTTACTATGCCGCAATCGCTTGTTCGATATATTGTTCGAATGATTGTTAAGATGCGCTATAAAATTAGTGTTGAAGGCATAGAGAATTTAGAGGGACAAAGAGGAATTTTGCTACTTGGCAATCATATCTCTTTTTTAGATTGGGCAATTTTGCAAATTGCCTACTCACGTCAAATTCGCTTTGTGGTTGATAGAGAATATTACAACAAATGGTATTTAAAGCCATTTTTAAAGTTTGCTAAAACCATACCAATTTCAAAAAGAGCAAGTAAAGATGCCCTAAAAGCAGTAAGCGATGCTTTAAATAATGGTCAAATTGTAGCCATTTTTCCAGAAGGGCATATTAGCAGAAACGGACATTTAGATAGCTTTAAAAGCGGTTTTGAAGTAGCTGCAAAAGAGGTTGATCCAAGCAAAGATGTTATTATTCCATTTTATTTGCGCGGACTTTGGGAAGATAATTTTTCATACGCTTCCAAAAAGCTTAAAAATAGCCGTCAAAAAGATATTTCGGTTACTTTTGGCAAGCCTATGCCAATTATTTCAACTGCAAAAGAGGTAAAAAAAGCGGTTTTTGAACTTTCTATTGAGTCGTGGCAAAACTATGCAAAGCGCCTTCCTACAATTGCAGAGGCTTGGATTGAAAATTTAGCCCAAAATCCAAATAAATTGGCTGTTGCAGATTCTATGGGAGTTGAGCTTAGTAAGATACGCTTTGCTACAGCTGTGTTTTTGTTTGCTAAAAAGCTTGCAAAAGAGCTTGAAGGTGAGCAAAATATTGGACTTATTGTTCCAAGCACAGCTGGAGGGGCAATTGCAAATATGGCTGTTTTATCTCTTGGTAAAACAATTGTGAATTTAAACTACTCAAGTGGAGATAAAAGTTTAACTCATGCCATTAATTTAGCTGAGATAAAAAGCATTATTACTTCGCGCCAATTTTTAAGCAAGTTGAAAAACAAAGGATTTGATTTAAGTAATGTTTTAGAGGGTAAAAAGCTTATCTATCTTGAAGATATAAAAGCAAAAATTACAAAAACTGAAGCAATAAAACAGCTTCTTTTAGTAAAAGTGTTGCCAATATGGGCAATTAAAAGGCTTTATATTGCAAAAAGAAGCATTCAAGATGTAGCTGCAATTTTATTTTCAAGCGGGAGTGAAGGAACACCAAAAGGGATTGAACTTACCCATCAAAATATTATGGGCAATATCAAACAAATTGCAACACTTGTTAATCCAAGCGATGATGATGTAGTGCTTGGAACGTTGCCGCTTTTTCACTCATTTGGCTTAACTGTTACTACATTAGCACCTTTAACGCAAGATATTAGCTTAGCATGCCATCCAGACCCAACAGATGGGCTTGGAATAGCTAAGCTTTGTGCTAAATATGAAGCAAACTATCTTTTTGGAACTGCAACATTTTATGGACTTTATGTACGAAACAAAAAGATTCATCCAGCAATGTTTAAAAGTTTAAAACTTGTTGTTGCAGGAGCCGAGAAATTGGCACCAAAAATTCGCGAAGATTTTAAAGCACGTTTTGGGCATGAAATTTATGAAGGATATGGCGCAACAGAGACAACTCCAGTTGCAAGTGTGAATATTCCAGATGTTGTGATGGTTGATGATAACTATAAAATTCAAGTTGGCAATAAACCAGGAACCGTTGGTTTGCCAGTGCCAGGAAGCAGTTTTAAAATTGTTGATCCAGATACTTTTAGAGAGCTTCCAACAGGTGAGGCTGGAATGATTTTAATTGGCGGAACGCAAATTATGAAAGGCTATTTGAAAAATTCTCAAAAAACAAAAGAAGTTATTGTAAAGCTTGATGGAAAACGATGGTATGTAACGGGTGATAAAGGTTATTTGGACGAAGAGGGCTTTTTGACAATTGTTGATAGATATAGCCGTTTTGCCAAAATTGGAGGAGAGATGGTAAGCCTTGGGCTTGTTGAGAGTGAACTAAGCAAACTCTTAAATCAAGAAGATCGCCTTGCAATTGCAGCAGTTCCTGATAGCAAAAAGGGTGAAAAACTTGTTTTAATGCTTGAAGGGGCTATGGATATTGAAGAGTTAAAAGCCAAAATTAAATCAATCAAACTCAATCCGCTTTTTATTCCAAGTTACTTTTTTAAAGTAAAAGAGTTGCCAAAACTTGGAAGCGGAAAGATTGATTTAAAAGGACTTAAAAAAATGGCTCTAAAGCTTTGTGGAATTGAAAAATGAATGATAAAATTGCAAAGAGAATTAAAAATTGTTATAATAATTTTTTTCACATAAAAGAAAAAAGAATAAAAATTATAAAACCTGAATAAAAATAATTTACTTTAAATCAAACGATAAATTTTTAAAAGCGCTCTCAGCGCTATAGCTACTTTTATATTTTGTTGAAAGAATTTTTACTTCTTTAGTCTTTGGATCACATATTGCTATGCGAAAGCTTGAACCCATATAGGGTTCAAAAACACATACAATTTTACCATTATATTCTCTTGTTACATAGGTGGTTGTGCCTTTGAGCGCTGGAAAAAAATATTTTGGGTAACTAAGGGGTGTAATTTCAACAATTTTAAGCTGATCTTTGATTTTTAAAGATTCAAGTATTTTTTTTGCCTCTTCAAAGGTGCCAAATTGCACACACCACTCATCAAATTCTTTATTGAAATGCTTTAAATCTTCATCTAAAAATCCGCCAGCAAGTGACTGCAAAGCATAAATTGCCATTATTTGCCTTTAACTTGAAATTGCTAATTTAAAATTGTATGAAGAGATAGCTTTAGTTTTAATAAAAGAATCTTTTTAAAAATTGAATAAATTTTTCTTTGTGTCACTCTCGCGTCACTATTAGAAGATATAATTATTTATATAACCATAAAGGAGGGTTAGATGAAAAATTTTGCAAAAATGGCTTTTGTAGCTGTTTCTTTTTTAATGGTGTTAAATAGTTGTGGCGGTGGAGGTGGAAGCTCACATTCTACCCAAGCTAATAAAAAACTTAGCGGTGTATTTGAAGCAAGTTATCTAAAAGGAGTTAAGGTTTGTGATGATAATGGGCATTGCGCAATTACTGATGAGAATGGAAAGTTTACTCTTGAAGGTGTAACGCCACCTGTGCATTTAACTTTTAGCATTGGTGATACTACAATTGCTTCATATACTGCAAGCAAGAGTGATTTTAAAGTTACACCTAAAGTTTTAGCTGAAGGTGATGCTAAAGTTGCAAGCTATATTGGAGCTACGCTGCATGAAATTGCAGGATGTGAAATGAATGCAACAAGCTGTGATGTAAGCGGGGTTGAAAGTGTAGTAGTGCAAGGAGCAAATAGCGATACTTTAGTTGAAGCTATTAAAGAAAAATTACAAAACAACGAGGAAAATATTACCTTAAGTATAAATGAAACAAATCAAACAGATGTAACGGATCAAGATGCATTTAACTATGCAAATAATGCTCCAGAGATGGTAAGTGATGTTTATAGCTATAAAGGAGTTATAGGTAATGCATTAGTAGATGTTAATGTAAGTAAAAATACTCTTAAGCTTTCATATCATTATTATGATAATGATGGAAATAGTGAAAGTGGAAGTGAGCAACTCTCAAATATAAAAAATAATGTTTTATTTAAAGATGGTAATAACTCTTATTATTTAATTGGAAAAAATATTATGGCAACTGCAATTGAAGGAAGTAATAATAAACTTTATCCAGCTTTTGCTTTAAATATTCCAGAAATTGGAGTAGTAGATACATCAAAAATAATTAATAAGCGATTTATTTATATTGAATTTAGATCAAATAGTGTTCCCGATGCTATAAAAGTAATTGATGTTAATGCTACCTCAAATAATGCGTTAGAAGGAACGTGGAAAACTTATAGTTTAAAAAAAGATGGAAACTTAACTTTGCCTGAAAATAATGGAACTTGGAGGGTTAATGGTAAAAAAATTGATGTATATGCAAATATAAATGGACAAAATAAAAGTGTAGGATATGCTTTTATTAAAGCAAGTGGAAATAAAGGTGCATTTTTGTTTAATGATGATAAAGGGAACTTTGGTATAGGACTTGAAGCAAAAACTACCAATTTGTCAAGTTTAGCTAATAAAGACTATTATGCATTAGTTTATAATCTGAATGAAGATTTGAATATGAATGAAGATTTGAATATGAGTGTTTGTTATAGTACAATTCATACAGCATTGAACAATAACAAATTACAAGCTTCAATTCATAATGAAGCACTTATTCAAAATGATTGTGGAGATGATGTAACAATTGAATTAGAGCAACAAAACTTTGGTTTAATGAAAACTTCTGATAACTTTATCGTTCTTGGAGATAGTGGATATTTTATTGGAACTCAAGAAAGAACAGATGGAATTACAATTGTAGTTGGAACTTCACTTCCTCTTAAATAAAGGGCATTTGCCCTTTATTTTTCTTTTTTAAACTTCGATATTTTAAGCTTGACAAATAATATAAAAAGCAATATAATTAACAATATAAAAAGGAGTTTGAATGTATAAAAGTGTTAAACCTGTAACTTTTACTTTGCCTTTACCTTTATTAGAAGAGTTAGATTTTTTGTCTAAAGAATTAGGAAAAAAAAAGACTGCTATTGTAAAAGAGGCATTGGAGATGTATTTGGATATGTATGATTTAAAAGTAGCGCAGAGTCGATTAAAAGATAAAAATATTCCAGCAAATGAGTTTTTTAAAGAGTTAGGAATATAAATTTTGTATAGTTTAGAATTTAAAGCAAGTGTAAAGAAAGATTTTAAAAAAATTTCAAAGACAGATCAAATATTTATAAAAAACTCTCTTTTAACTTTTGTGCAAAACTTTTCTTTAAATTATGAATTAGAACTTATTAAAAGTGGAAAAATAAAAAAATTACAAGGACAAAAAGAGATATTATATAGATTAAAATTACGAAGATATAGGGTAATTTATAAAAAAGAAGACAATAGATTGGTTATTTTAGTTTTAAGTGTTAGTTCACGAGAAGGAGCATATAAACATTTATAAAGGGCATATGCCCTTTAGATTCTGCCTCCAGCAGTAAGCCCCCAAGTGGTTCTCCAGCGCTTTTTTACAAGACTAATGCCAATAATTGCTAATAAAACAATAATACCAAAAATAACAAATCCAACAGAATATCCATTAAATACTGCTTTTGACCATCCAAGTGTTTTAATTAGTGCTGTTCCGCCAAGTCCTCCGGCACATCCAATAATTCCAGTCATTATTCCCATATCTTTAGCAAAGCGCTGAGGCACTAATTGAAAAACTGCTCCATTTGCCATACCAAGAAAAGACATAATAATAAAAAGCACTGCAATTGCTATATAAAAATTGTGTACCAAAAAGGCATTGACAAATGCCATTACTGCTACAACTCCAAAAAAGATATAAAGCGATTTTACTCCGCCAAGTCTATCAGCAATTGCACCACCAACTGGACGAAGCAAAGCACCAGCGAAAATACAAAGAGCTCCAAAATATCCAGCAACTACTTTAACATTACCTTCATTTAAAAGTTGCAGTCCTATTTGAGCCATATCACTTTGGTAAACATTCATTAAATAAACTTTCATATAGTTTGCAAAGCCAACAAATCCTCCAAAACTTACAGCATAAAAAAGACTAAACCACCATGTATCTTTATCACCAAGTAACTTAATATAATCGCTTACTTTTTTCTTTCTTGGTGTATAAATCTCAGCGGGCGCATCTTTTGCCATCACAATATAAGTTATTAAAATAAGAGTAGAAAGAATTCCTCCAACCAAAAATACAGCTGGCCAGCCCCAAAGTTCAGCAATTTTTGGAGCAAATAAAAAATCTAATACTACTCCAATATTTCCAGCTCCAGCAAGTCCAAGCACTAAGCCTTGTAATTTTGGTGGATACCATTGACCAGCTTGAGGCAGGGCTACTGCAAAGCTTGCACCCGCAAAGCCAAGTCCAAATGCAACTGCTAAAAGCTCATAATAGCTGATATTTTCACCTTTAAAATAGGTATAAAAAAGTGATGCTATAACAATGAGTTGTGCAATAATAGCAGTTTTTTTAGCTCCAATATTATCAACCAAAAAGCCAAGTAAAATTCGTAAAATTGCACCACCTAAAATGGGAATAGCAAGCAAAGTTGCCTTTTGGTTAGGATCTAAAAAAAAGCCATGTTTTGCTAAAGACTCACTAATTTCAGTAGCTAAAGGACCCAGCATTGTCCAAACCATAAAACTAAAATCAAAATATAAAAATGCAGCAATGAGCGTTGGAAAGTGCCCATGTTTTTTAAGCTCATTAAGAGATGCCACAAAAACTCCTTTATAAAATTTTCAAAAAATTGTATCAAATAAGCGAAAATTATTAAACATATAAATTGTATAAAAAATATACAAAATAAGATAAATAAAATTATACAATTTTGAGTATAATAGTGAAAATATTGTATAAAGGATAGAAATTGAGCGAAATAAGTGCCGTTGAATCTTTTATAAATTATAAAGCCGATACTGGCATGCAGTGTGGCAATTATAATATAGATATACCGCCACTAAAAGAGGGGCAGCAATATCGATTTCATTTTGATGCAACAGCGTGTGTTGGGTGCAGATGTTGTGAGGTGGCTTGTAATGAGCAAAATAACAACAGTGCCGATGTAAAGTGGCGCCGTGTTGGGGAGATGGAAGTTGGTGAGTATCCAAATATGATGCTTTTATTTAATTCGATGAGTTGCAACCATTGTGTTGATCCAGCCTGTTTGAATGGTTGCCCAACAAGCTCTTATATAAAGCTTGAAAATGGAATTGTATTTCATGAAGACAAAACTTGTATAGGGTGCCAATATTGCACTTGGAATTGTCCTTATGAAGTGCCTGTTTTTAATAAAGATAGAGGCATAGTTACAAAGTGCCATATGTGTGTTGATAAGTTAGAAAATGGTGAGGCGCCAGCTTGTGTGCAAGCATGTCCAGCAGGTGCAATTGAGATTGAAGTGGTCAATAAAGATGAGTGGATTAAAAATGATTTGAAAAAAGAAGGTGTTGCGCCGCATCTTCCAGATGTTGAAATTACCAAGCCAACCACGCGCTATACCTTGCCAAAAGATGTTGATTTAAGCAAGGTTAAGCCAGCAGATAGCCATATTATAAAACCAGCGCATCCTGAGTTTCCGCTTGTATTTATGACAGTTTTAACTCAAGCAAGTGTTGGAGGCTTTGTGGCTTTATTTTTAGGGGCATTAATTAAGCTCTTTGGATTTTCGAAATTAGCAGGAGTTAATAGCTCTGTAGTTTTTTTTGTTGTGCTTTTGGCTTTAATTGGTTTGCCGCTATCAGCTTTGCATCTTGGGCGTCCAAAATTAGCATACACTGCTATAAAAAATTGGAAAAATTCATGGCTCTCTAAAGAAGCACTTTTGCTTGGTATTTATGCATTAAGCGGTATAGGGCTTTGGTTTGGATATATTGAAAAAAGCTCGTTTTTAAAATTTATTTTTTATTTAATTGGTCTTGGTAGCGGAATTTTAGGAATCTATTCGCAAGCAATGATTTATCGCATTGGCGCACGTCCAAGCTGGGATAGAGATTCAACCAATAAGCGCTTTTTTGCAACATTTTATTTAGGTTTTATGTTAGTAGCAACGATTTTATCGATGCAAGGAGCGCTAAATAGTGCAATGGTAGTGCTTGCATTTACGCTTTTAATAGCTGCTTTTCAAGTGCTTGTGATTTTTGAAGAAAAAAGTTTTTATAAATATTTAAATGAAAATGAGAAAAATTATTATCAATTAAGCCGAACTAAGCATTTGCTTGAGAATAACTTTGCAACGCATTTAAAGGTGCGCTTTTACTCTTTGATTATCTTTGGCGTTGCAATGCCGCTTTTTAGCACACTCTTTTTGGCAAATGGCAATAGTGCAATTGCAAGCTTTTTGCTGATTGTAAGCTTTTTTGGAGCACTCTTTAGCGAGTTGCTTGGAAGATACCTTTTTTATGTAAGTGTGGTGCCGCTTGGTCTTGCTGGAGGCTTTTTTGTAGGTAACCAAAGAGGGAGAGATTATAAAGGAGCATAAATGTTTAAAAAGTTTTTGAATAAATTATTACACGATGATATCAAAGAAGAAAAATACAGTTTAACAAAAGATGAAAAATTTGGCATTATAGCTAAAGAAAAAAAGCCTCACTTTTGGGTGAAAAGCACTTGTGGCTATTGTGGTGTTGGGTGTGGGCTCTATATTGGAGTAAAAAATAATGAGCCTGTTTTGACCAAAGGAGATCCTGCTCATTTTGTTAATAAAGGCACACTTTGTCCAAAAGGGCTGAGTGAACATTTGATGGTGCATGCAAAAAATAGAATTAAAGCACCACTTATTAGAAAAGATGGAGTGCTAAAGCCAGTTAGCTGGGATGAAGCATTTAGCTATACAGCTAAAAAGTTTCAAGCAATTCAAGAAAAATATGGCAAAAGGGCAGTTGCATGTATCTCAACCGGACAACTTTTAACAGAAGAGTTTTATGCACTGGGTAAATTTATGCAACTTGGACTTCAAACCAATAATTACGATGGCAATACAACGCTTTGTATGGCAAGTGCAGTAATGGGTTATAAGCAAAGTTTTGGAAGCGATGGACCACCAGGTAGCTATGAAGATTTTAGCAAAGCAGATGTAATAATGCTAATTGGTGCAAATATTGCTGATAATCATCCAATATTAAAACTTCATATTGCCAAAAATAAAAAAGTAACGGGTAAAAAACCAACTATTATTGTTGTTGATCCAAGACATAGCAAAACAGCCAATATGGCTGATATTTTCGTGCCAATTAAGCCAAGAACAGATTTAGCGTTAATAAATGGGCTTTGTTACATTATTTTAGAGCAAGGCTGGGAAGATGAAGCCTTTATTAAACAAAGAACAACAGGTTTTAAAGAGTTTAAAAAGCATATTTTAACAAATTATCCGCCTCAAGAAGTAGCGCAAATTACTGGAATTGAAGTAAAGATGCTTTATGAACTTGCAAAGGTGTATGCAAAGGCAAATAGAGCACTCATTGCGTGGACTATGGGGGTTAACCAAAGCGCTATTGGAACAGATACAGTAAGTGCAATTAATAATTTGGCTTTAATTACAGGCAATATTGGAAAAGAAGGAGCGGCGCCTTTTAGTATTACGGGTCAGTGCAATGCTATGGGAACAAGGGAGTTTGGCTTTACAAGTTCAATTCCTGGATATAGGGATTACAAAAGCGATAAAGATAGAGCTGAGTTTGCCAAAATTATTGGTGTTGATGTTGATTTAATTCCAAAAGAAAGAGGCTATTCTTACCCACAAATTATTGAAGCAATTGAAAAAGGAGAAATTAAAGCGCTTTGGGTAGTAGCTACCAATCCGCTTGTGAGTTTTCCAAATCAAAAGCGCCTAAGAGCCGCATTAAAAAAGCTTGATATTTTAGTAGTGCAAGATGCCTTTATGAGTGAAACAGCTCAAATTGCAGATGTTGTTTTTGCCGCGGCTACTTGGAGTGAAAAAGAAGGAACATATACAAATAGTGAAAGACGATGCAATATTGCCAAAAAAGCACTCACTCCTTTTGGAGAGTCTAAAAGCGATTTAGATATTGTGCTTGAATTTAGCAAATATTTTGATGGGGTACATGAGAAGCTTTTTAAGCATTTACAAACACCAAAAGATGTCTTTGAAGAGATTAAAAAAGTAAGTAAAGGAAGGCTTTGCGATTATAGTGGAATGAGTTATGAGCTTATTGAAGAGCTTGGCGGGATCCAGTGGCCTTGCAATGAAAAATATCCAAAAGGGTGTAAAAGATTGTATGGCAAAGATTTTGATTTTCCAACAAATGATGGCAAAGCAAGACTGCTTCCACTTTTTTGGAAGGAACTACCAGAAGAAAAAAGCAAAGATTTTCCATTTATTTTAAATACCGGGCGCACTGTTGAGCATTTTCATACCAGAACAAAAACGAAAAATATTGCCCTTTTAGAAAATTTAGCACCGGAAGCTTGGATTGAGTTAAATCCAAAAGATGCAAAAAAATTGCAAGTTCAAAGTGGCGATAGAATTACTATAAAAAGCAAAAGAGGTGAGGTTAGAGATATTATTGTAAAGGTAACTCAAATGGTAAGAGAGGGTGAGGTTTTTGTGCCATTTCATTATAGTAAGCAGTTAGTAAATGCGCTCACAATTGATGCATTTGATGAGAAATCATTTGAGCCAAACTATAAGCAATGCGCCATCAATTTATTTAGCACAAAAGTGCCAACAGGCTTGAAGTTAGAAGAAAAACAAGCTATTGCAGAGCTTGCACATGAAGCAATGAAAAGTGAAGTTGCAACAAACAAAAAAGAAGCTTTAGAGGATAGAGTATGAGAGCATTAGAGATTTTGCAAAAAGCTAAAGAAAAAAGAAGCAAAAAACTTAATAAAATTGAAAAATTAAAACAAGAAGTCGATGCTTTTAGAGCTTGGGAGAAGCTCAAAGAGTATGCAAAGCTTGGCTATGATGCAATACCAAATGAGGATAAGAGCTTTTTTTTAAAATGCTTTGGCATTTATGATAGGCCTAAAACGCCAAAGCGTTTTATGTTAAAGCTAAGAATTCCAGCAGGGCACTTAAATGCAAAGCAAGCAAGAGTAATTGGCAAGAGTGCCAAAGATTTTGGGCAAGATTATATCGATTTAACTACAAGAATGCAGTGTGAGTTGAGGCATTTAAAAATAGAAGATTTACCAGGCATTTTAGAGCAACTGAATGAAGTTGGGATAAACTCTTACCAAACAGGAGTTGATAATATTAGAGGAATTATGGGTGATCCTTTTGATGCATTAGCGTATGATAATATATTGCCATCACATCATTATATCTTAAAAATGCAAGAGATTTTTTTGCAAAAAAAAGAGTGGGTAGCGCAAGTTCCAAGAAAGTTTAATACTGTAATTACTGGAAATATTGTAAATCGATGCAATGCTTTTGTGCATGATTTATGCTTTGTATTGGCACAAAAAGATGGGGAGTATGGTTATAATATCTATCTTGGTGGAAAAGTTGGCAAAATTGCAAAAAATGCTAATATTTTTGTTCGTCCAAATGAGGTTTTAGCGGCATTTGAAGCAGTTATAAAGCTTTTTAAAGAATTTGGTTTTAGAGATAATCGAAATAAAAATAGACTTTGGTTTTTGATTGAAGAAGTTGGCATAGAAGTTATAAAAAAAGCAATTTGTGAGTTAAGCGGGATTGATTTTGAAGAAGCGGGTGAGACACTTACAAAGCTTCATTGTAATGAGCCACAAAATGGAAAAATTGCCCTAAAAGATGGCACATATGCTGTGCATGCAGTAGTTCCTTCTGGAATTTTTAGTGGAAGTGCACTCATTGAAGCAGCAAGACTCAGTGAAGCCTATGGCAATGGAGAGTTAAGATTTAGTATGGAACAATCTATTTATATTTTGGGTGTGAAAGATACTGAGGCTCTTTTAAAAGAGGATTTTTTTAAAAAATATAAAAACATCTCAAGTCCTTATTTTAATAACTTAATAGCGTGTGCTGGAACACAGCATTGCCCATTTGGCGTGATTGAGAATAAAAATGATGCAATTAATTTAGCTTCATTTTTAGAAAAAGAAGTGCCTCTGCCTCCTGATAAAAGGGTTCGATTTTATTGGAGTGCTTGTGTTAAAGGGTGTGGAATTCATGGGCTTGGAGATATTGGATTTGAAGGATGCAAAGCAAAATTAAATGGAAAAAGTGTTCCTGGAGTTCATATTAGTATTGGTGGAAAGTTGGTTGATAAAGAAGGAGTTGAGGGGAAAAAGCTTTTGCAAGCTGTGCCTTTGGAAATAGTGCCAGAGTATATTAAAAGTTTGATGCTTGAATTTAAAGAAAAATCAAAGCCAAAAGAGCATTTAGAGAGCTTTTTAGATAGAATAATGAGTGAATACTCTTTGGCTTTTATTGGATTTATAATGAGACTGAATGCCTTTTTGCGCCAAAATGGTTTTGAAAATGCGCAAGTTGGATTTGAGCTTAATACAAAATCAACAAAGCAAGAAGAAGAAAAAGAGATTTTTGAGCTTGCAAAGCTGCTTTATTTTAAGTTAAGCAATGAGCGTCCATTTGCAAGTGAGGTTAAAAATGTTAAGGTTCTTCCAATTGAAAAGTTCAATCCAAAAGTGCCAAAAAATATTGCTCTTTTTTTAGAAAAAGCTTTAGAAAATAACGAAGCAAAGCGTCCAAAGGTTTTTTCTGAGATTGAAAAATTTATTTTTGAATAAAAAGGGGTGGTGTGACGAAAAAAAATCTTAGATTTAGTGCTTTTTCGTTAGCAAAAGGCAAAGAGCTTGTAGGTGAAGATTTTTATGATGTCAAGCTTTTTGATGATGTATTAGTTGCTGTTGTATGTGATGGAGTTGGAAGTGCCAAAGAAGGGGCAAATGCCGCAAAAAGAGCCGTAAAACATATAATGCAAAATTTTAAAAACAGACCCCTTAGCTGGAGTATAGAAAAATCGATTAAAAAGTTTATTGCTTCAATCAATACTATTTTATATCAAGAATCAATTGCAAATTATGAAAATGTAGAGCTATTAAGCACACTTGCAATGGTTGTGATTAAAGGCAATAGGCTTTATGGCGCAAATGTTGGTGATAGCAGGGTTTATTTATTAAGAGATGGAGTATTAACACAACTTAGCCTTGATCATAATGAAGAGGGTTTAAACAATGTTTTAACCAAAGCGCTTGGTTTGGAAAAAGAGGTAGAGCCTTACTATTTTGAAAATAATCTTGAAAGAAATGATAAAATCTTAATTTGTAGTGACGGGCTTTATAATGTTTTAAGTGAAAATAAATTAAAAAAAACTCTTTTTCTTGGTGCAAGCGCTTTAGTTAAGAATGCAAGTAAAGCATGCAATGATGATTTGCCAGATGATACAACAGCAATTGTCATTGATATTTTGCAAAAAGATGAAACAGCACTGCTTAAAGAGCTTAATTTACCAATACCCAAGAAGTTAAAAAGAGATCAAGTAATTGATGGATATAAACTTATTCGCCCCCTTATTCAAAATGAACGCACCTGGGAAGCACATAAAAAAGGCAAAAAGTATGTTTTAAAATTTCCTGTTGTTGAAGCAATTGAGAGTGAGTGGCATTTAGATAATTTTATAAATGAAGCGTGGAATGCTAAGCGGCTAAAAGCTGGTTTTTTTGCCAAAACGGTAATTCCTAAAAAAAGAAGTTATAGATATTATGTGCAAGAGTTTATTGAAGGGGTTAATGTAAAAGAGTATATTAAAAAGCATCCACTTCATATTGATGATGCAATCAATTTAGCAAAGACACTGCTTAAAGCTTCGCAATATTTACTTAAATTTGATTTGGTTCATGCTGATATCAAGCCAGAAAATATCATTGTAACAAAAAGGAGAGAAAAACTTATATTTAAACTCATTGATTTTGGTTCAATGACTCCAATTTATTCAACTGCTACGCGAGTTGGAACACCAAGCTATTTAGCACCTGAGCGATTTAGCCAAAGTGCAATTAGTGAAAGCACAGAGATTTTTGCAATTGGAGTTACTCTTTATGAAGCACTTACTAAAAGGCTTCCATATGGCGAGATAGAACCATTTTCTACTCCAAAATTTTCTAAAGCAAAAATGCCACATCAAATAAATAGTAAAATCCCTTTGTGGCTTAGCTCTATTATAATGCGAGCAATTGAGATTGAGCCTAAAAAGCGTTACCAAAACTATAGTGAAATGCTTTATGAATTGGAGCATCCAAGCAAAGTAAAACTCTTTATTGATTTGAGTCGTCCTTTAGTTGAGCGAGAACCTTTGAAAGCTTATAAGATTGGATTTGTAGTAAGTTTTATGATAAATATCATTTTATTGGCTTTTTTGCTTGCAAAATAGATTTTTTCAATATATGCTACAATTAGTTTATGAGTAATAAATGAGGAGTGAAAATTGCGTATAACACTTAATAATATTGAAAATTTTATAAATTTTTTTAAAAATAACCAAAGATTATTTTCAGTAAATAATATTGAGTGGGTAGATCCAATTTTTGTAACGATGATGAGTGCATATCTTAAAGATACAAATAACAATTTTACAACTAATAATAGCTATATTAATAATATGCTTAATACTGTTTATCAAGATAACAAAACTTATACGCCTATAGAACAAATTTTAACAAGAAATGATATAGATGAAATTGCAGCTCATTTAACTACTATTATGTTAAAAAATTTTTCGTTTTTAACTAACGAAGATTTAAAAGATTTAAAACACTATTTACATTATTTGTTTAGTGAATTAATGAATAATGTTGCAGATCATTCTAATTCGCAAATAGGTGGATTTGCAATGGCTCAATATTATCCAAATAGTAAAAAAATACAATTTTCTATTTCTGATAGAGGAATAGGTTTTCTAAAAAATATAAAATTAAAATACAATGTAAATTCTGAAGAGGAGGCTATTTTAAAAGCTTTAGAAAGAGGAATAACAGCAAGTTATCCAAGGCTTTATGGACAAGAAAGAAATGCAGGCTATGGTCTATTTGCAATGAAAACAATTTTAGAAGAGACTGGAGGAGTATTTGTCATAATTTCTAACGATACATTAATAAGATATTCAAACGGAAACATTAAAGTTGTGAAACTGGCAAATCCTTGGAAAGGAGTTGTGGTTGCTTTTGAGTTTTATGAAGATAAAATAAATTTTTCAATGGAAGATTTTAAACGAAACTTTTTATGGCAAGATAGTGATATAGATGAAGAATTTTTTTAATTAAGCAGCTATATTTTTCTTTTTAGAATATGAAATAACAAAATTTAATGTTCTTTTAATATCTTCATTTGCATTAACTAAAAGTAGTTTTTTACGAATATAATCAACTCCAAAAGCTCGAACTAAAATTCCTATCATTTCATCAGCAAATGATTGAGTTATAATTTCAATTCCTCCAAAATCTAAAGTAACTTTACCACCTGTATCAATTTCATTTTTAATTTTATTTCTTATTTTTTCACCTGTTCCTCTTGAGCCAATACACTCTAAACCATTTGCTTCGTTTTTTACATTTATAACTAATGCCATGCAAAACTCCTTCTTCTATATTATAATTTAATATTAGCCTTGCCACTATTTATATTTCAAAAAAGCAAATTATATAAAAATTTATATTACAAAATGTAACAAAATTGAGATATTTTAGAGTTTAATATTTAAGTA
>JALVTH010000023.1 GCA_027036015.1 Campylobacteraceae bacterium | reverse complement strand
AAATAGACTTAATGAAGCATTAAATCAATTAAAAACAAAATATTCTTTTCCTATTGATTATAAATCTTATGAAAGAATAATCAATAATATTCAAGATTTAGCTTATAGTGATCAAATCATTTATAGATTTTCCAAACTTCAAGATACAATGGGCGCAAAACTATTTAAATCACTACTATTATATCAAGGAGAAAATATTAATAAGCCTTTTTTAGACATTTTAAATAGTTTGGAAAAAATAGAAATTTTAAATGTAGAAAAGTGGTTTGAAATAAGAGATTTAAGAAATAAAATTGCACACGAGTATGAAGAGAATGAACAAGAAAAAATAGATATGTTAAATTTAATCTATGATTTTAAAAATGATTTAGAAAAAATTTTAAATAAAATTAAATCTTTACTCCATTAAATAAAGCTTTCAGGAACAAATTTCAAATATTTTTTAAAATTTAATAAACTTTGCTATACTAAAACAAAAATTGAGGATGATTTATGGTTGAGAACAGACTCAAAAAGTTTTATTATCTTTTTAAGTTGATGGAAATTTTTATAGAAAAAAAAGAAATCTCTGTTTATGATGATGAAGTAAGAGCTAAACTTGATAATTGTTCAATCAAAACATTAGAGCGCTATTTAAAAGATTTAGAATCTATGTATGATCATATAATCACTATTAAAAGAGGTAAAAAGAAAGTTTGGAAACTTATAAAAGTATCTGATATTATTGAAGAATTTATTAAAAACAGCAATGATTTATATACCCTTTTTGAGCTTGCAAGAGAATTTGACCCTACAATTTTTAAAGAATTGGAGCAAAATACCCTCAAAAAGCTCTCAAGCAATGAATCTATTTTTATTTTTAAAAATAGTATTATGGAAGAGATAAAAGAAGAAAAAACTAAAGCAATTTTTAATGATTTAAAACAAGCAGTTAGAAACAAAGAATATAGAGATATTCACTATTATTACGATAAAGATATCTATTTAAAAGATGTAAAACCTATAAAACTTGCATTTTTAGATAACAACTGGTATCTTGCTGCAGTTACAAAAGAGGATAAGTTTCGCTTTTTGCGCTTAAGTTTTATTAAAAAGGTACAAAAAAGATATACACAAGGAAGATTCCAAAAAGCTAATATTCAACCTTTTTTGGATTTTTTAAAAAATGTACAAAACTCTATGACCCACTTTGGTGTTCCGCCCAAAACTGCAATACTCCAAGCAAAGCCTCAAATAGCCAAATATTTCAAAAAAGGAATGAAACCTTATTTTCCTTCACAGCAATTTATTAAAGAACTTGATGATGGAAGCGTGCTTTTTAGTATCGATTATACCCAAAATCTTGAAATTTTGCCTTTCATTCAAAAATGGTTGCCAAATTTAATTATTCTCAAGCCGCTCGAACTAAAAAATGCTCTTTTAGATAATATCTATAAGAGCATTCAAAATTATGCACAGAGCTAATTTTTTCTTTTTAAACTAAAATTTTTACAAAAACTAAAAAGCTTCTTTTTCTCGACAAGATTTGACGCAGTTTTTTTCTATAATATCAAAAAAACAAAGGTTTTTGATGTCTACAAAAATAACCAAAGTTCAGGCACTCTATAAACTGATGCATATTTTTATCAAAGAGCAAGAAATCAGTACTGATAACCCTCATATATTAGAGGAACTCCAATGTTCTAAGCGTACACTTGAGCGCTATTTAAAAGAATTACAAGAACTCTATAGCCATATTATAGCCATTAAAAAATCAAGAAAGAAAGTTTATAAACTCATTTATATTTCAAATATAATTGAATATTTTTTTAAATATAGCAACGATGTTTCAGAACTTTTACAAATGGCAAGGGAATTTGACCCAAATATTTTTAAAAATTTAGAAAAAAATAGCCTAAAAAAACTTATTAATAAAGACAAATCAATCTTTGTATTTAAAAATTATACAATGGATAGCCTCACAAATCCTCAAACCAAAGCCTTTTTTAATGAGTTAAAAGAGTATGTTAAAAAGCAAAAAACACTCAATATTACCTATTGTTTTGGAAAAAAGAAAAAAGAGTATAAAAATGTCCGAGCTTTTAGACTCATTTTTTCAAACAACAACTGGTATATTGCCATTATTAAGCCTTCTAAAAAACTTGAGTTATTACAACTTAATTTCATAACAAACATTAAAGAGAGTAAAAAGCCTCTTTTGCTTGATTCAAATGAAATTCAAAAATATCTTGAATTTTTAAAGCGTATGCAACATGCTTTAACACTCTTTGGAAAAACTCCAAAAAAAGCTTACATTAAAGCGACACCAAATGTTGCCCACTATTTTAAAAAAGATATGAAAAAACTTTTGCCTTCACAACAATTTATTAAAGAAGATAGCGATGGAAGCGTTATTTTTTCTTTAGAGTATACCCAAGAGCTTGAAATTTTACCTTTAATTCAAAAATGGATGCCTGATTTAATCATTCTTAAACCAAAAAAGTTGCAAGAAGCTTATCTTAAAAAACTCCAAATAGCCCAAGAAAATCAAATTAAATACCTATAATTTTGCTATAATTAAGAAAAAGGAGCATAAATGATAATTTCAATTTTAGGCTTGGCTGGCAAAGATAGAGATGGCAATAAAACGACTGCCTTTTATGATGCCACTCAAATTGATAAAAAAAGTGGCAATTACCACAACTCCACTCACTTTCTTACCCAAAATTATCCAAATGAAGACTTTTTCTTTATTGGAACCAAAGAAGCAATCAATTATCAAAATGACTTAGTCGATTTTAAAGCTTTTAAATGCACAATAATAGAAATTCAAGATAACAGTTTAGATGATATTTTCGAAAATATTTTTACAATTATTGAAAAAGCAAAGGATAATGAAAAAATAATTTTAGATATTACTCATGGATTTCGCCACCAGCCAATTTCTGCAATTTTTTCAGCTACCTTGCATCGCTTTTTAAACAATACCAATTTAACAATTTTGTTTGCCAAACAAATTGAGGCTTATAAAAAATATGAATATATTGAGTTAAACAACTATCTTGATATTACTGAGCTTTCACTTCTTTTGAGTGGGTTTATTAGAACACTCAATTTTCAAAATACAACCCAAATAAAAGATTTTAATACACAAGCTTTTGCAAACTTTTCACATGCTTTACTTTCAAATGATTTTGTAGGGTTGCAAAAAGCTTATATCAATCTTATGAAAGTGCTCAATGAGGCTAAAAAAAATCCTAAATTTGATCATTTAAATACTCTTTTTGAGACAATCCAAACTGAGCTCAAAATTTTTGAAAATTTCGAACAAAACACTCTTTATGAGCAATATTTAATCATTGCTAAGCTAATGTATAGCAAAAACTATCTTTTGGCTGCACTTACTTATCTTTTTGAAGGTTTTCGTAACTATTGTCGTATAAAATTTAATGAAAAAGGCTTAATTTCAACCTATGCTCAAAACAATTTAGATATATATAGCCTTAATCAATCAATTGTTAGTTTTATCTCTCAAAAAACAATTGAAAATTACAAAGCAAACTATTACGACAAAAATTACCCTACTCTTTATGAAAAAAATAAAGAGCTTTTTGAAAAATTGGGAACAACTTATAATGAATTAAGAATTTTGCGCAATAAACTCACCCATATAAGCACAAAAGAGCATAAAGAAGATATTAAAGCCAAACTTCATCAAGAACTTCAAACAATTTCAAAATTTCTTCAAGAAGATATATTAAAAAATCTCCAAGTAACCAGTAAAATCAATTTCAAAAAAAGGAGAACTCATGGCAAATTTCAGCAAAGATGATGCAAAAAAAATTTTGCAAGAAAAAATCAATAATTTTAATGAAAAAGAAGATACTAAAAAAGTTATAGATAATTGGGATAAAATTTATGAAAAGCTTAAATCCAATTCTATTTTTGCAAAGCTTCTTGATGATGTCATTGAACTTTATAATATGCTAAAAGATTATATAAGTGGTAAATATGACGAAGTTCCAATTGGCACAATTGCAGCAATTGTCGTTGCCTTGCTTTATGTTTTAAGCCCAATAGATGTAATTCCAGATTTTATTCCAGTTGCAGGATTTGTTGATGATGCTTTAGTACTTACAATTTGTTTAGAACTTGTTGGTAGTGATTTAGAAAAATACCGCGCTTGGAAAAAGCAACAATAAGCCTTTTTAGGCTTTTTACCTCCATTAATTTAAGCTACTAATCTTTCATTTACCTTTGATTTACTCATTAGTTTTAAAATATAAGAAAAACTTAAAGGATGTATCATGAAAACTAAAATTTTAATGCCTTTATTTTTGAGTGGCTTAGCTTTTGCATCTTCAGTTACTATGATTTTGCCAAAAGCTCATTCAACCTTGTATGCTGGCAAAACCTATACTATCAAATGGCAAACGAATCTTAAAGGTAAAGTGTGTATTAAGCCAATAATTGGTAATAAAGTTTATCCTTCAATCAATCATTGCCATACAACTTTACAAGCAAAAAAAGTAAAATGGAAAGTCCCAAGCAATATCATAAAAAAAGAAAAACTCTCATTTATTTTTGAAAAAGACAACTGCTGTAATTTGCTCTACCAAAGCCCAACTTATTTTGTAAGTAAGTCAAAAAAACCTTTTTTTATCTTACTTTTTCCTTATCCACATGCTCACTTAATTGAGGGCAAAACTTATACCATCAAATGGAAAACAAACAAAACAAACAATATTTGTATTACTGCACTTATAGGAGGGCACGAAAGAGAACCACATATGAACGATTGCAAAACTAAAGCATCAAGCGGCTCTTATATTTGGCATATTCCAAAAGGATTTGTAAGTGATTTTGGACCAACAAGCTCTTGTGATGTATGGCTTGGCTTTAGCAATGCAAAAGATGATTCCATCTTTTATCGCTCAAAACCATTTTGCGTCTATTCAAAAGCCCCAAAACCTGTAGCTAAATAGCCTCTTTGGGGCTAACTTTAATCGTATTAAAATTGATAAAAAAGCACGTTCCTTTATTTTTTTGCGACTCTACTTTTATTGTTAAATCATACTCTTTTGCAATATCTGCTACAATACTAAGCCCAATTCCAAAGCCACCTTGCTCTTTATTAAAACGGCGATAGCGTTTGAAAATATCTTTAATTGCTTCTTGTTCAATTCCAATACCCTCATCGCAAATTTTTAATTCTCCTTCTTTTAAAACTACCCTTATTTTTCCTTTTTGGAAACTATATTTTATAGCATTAGAGAGTAAATTATTAATAATTTTACCTATATCTTCTTTACTTGCAAAAACCCAAAAAGGCTCAAGAAAAGATTCAATTTGAATATGCTTTGCCTCTGCTATTATTTTCATTTGCTCAATTTTCTCTTCTATTAACTCTTGCAAATTAAACTCTTCTTTTTTGGGCTCTTCAACTTCTTTGTGTAAATAATAAGAGAGCGATTCATACATTGTGCTAAGTCTTTTAGCACTTGCTTGAAGCCTTTTAAGCTTTTTCTCTTCAACTCCTTTTAGTGTTTGAATAGTCATTAAAATAGCACTTATTGGGGTATTTAGCTCATGTGTTGTATCTTCAATAAATTTATCAAAAGCTTCAATTTTTTCTCGAATTGGTTTTAAAAAGAGTTTAGAAAGATAAAAACCAACTCCAGCCATTACCAAAAAAGCAATCAAAATCATCAAAGCAATTTTTAGCTTTAAATACAAAAGCTCTTTGCTAAGCTCTTTATCTCTTAGCACTATATAAGCAACATTAAGCCCATTTGAAGGAAAGCGCACAATACTAAAACACTCACCATCTTGCATATAAAAATTTTTCTCTGCTTTAATTGGCGTTTTAAACTGACTAAAAAGCGGCTTAAAATTTTTATCTAAAAATGCAATGTCATATTTTGAAGGTTCAAGTTCAATCAAAACCTCTTTAGTATGAAAAAACTCCCCTTTCATTTGTGCTTCAAAAAGCTGAGCTTCAATAACTCGTGCTTGATAAAGCATTTCATATTTTGTTTTGTTAATCAGCATTCTTGCATGATTTTGATAAAACAAATAGCCAATAATTACAAGGAGCAAAAGTATAGAACTTAAATAGAGCCCCAAAAAGCGATAGAGCGATTTTTTTTCATAATAGGTTAAATCGATAGCCAAGTCCTTTTATATTTTCTATTGCATCACTTCCAAAGATTTTTCTTAAATTTTTAATATAGGTTCTTATTGTAGCATCCGTTGGCTCTTTTTCTCCTTGCCAAATATTAGCAATTAACTCTTGCGAAGAGATAACCTCTTTTGGATGGAGTAAAAAATAGTGCAAAATGGCGGCTTCTTTTTGTTTTAAATCTATTCTTTGCCCATCTTTTTCTAAAATATACTCTTTTGCATTAAAGGTGTAATTATTAAATTGAAAAATCTCTTTTGAGCGCTCTTTTAAATGATACTTCATTCGAATTAAAAGCTCTTCTAAATCAAAGGGCTTTTTTAAATAATCATTCACTCCCAAATCGAAAGCTTTTTTAATGTTTGCAACATTCGTTAATGAGGTAATAAAAATAATTGGTGTTTTGTTTTTTATTTCTCTTAAATAGCTTAAAATCTCAAAGCCATCAATGTTTGGCACATTGATATCAAGCAAAAGCATATCATATTTGTTTTGCTCAATTGCATCAAAAGCTGCTTCGCCATCAAAAAAGCTCTCTACTTCAAAGCCATTTTCTTGCAAAAATTCGGTAATAATTTCATTTAATAAATCGTCGTCTTCTAAAAGCAATATCTTATTCATAAAGCCCATTTTAACTTCTTTTTGTGCATTTTTTGTTGATTATTATTCTTTTAACAACACTTTGCAAAGTTGTAATCCATGCAAAAAGATAAGCCATGAAATATAAATCCATAAAAACAAAAATAACATAATTGAAATAGCTCCATAAATTGTTGTATATGTTTTATTATAATAAACATAAAAAATAAATATAGTTTTAGCTAAAAACCAAACAATTGTAGCAATAAAAGAACTAAGGGCTGCTATTTTAAAAGGAATCTCTTCTTTTGGCGTAATGTAATAAATTGCTAAAATAACGCCCCAAAGCAAAAAAAATTGCAAAAATATTGGTGTAAATCCCAAAAAATGTTTAAGAGCATAAATAAACCAAAGCGTTGCCGCAATTGATAGCGGAATTAAAATAAGTAATCCACCATAAACTGCAATTGTTGCAAAAAAGCCTCTTCGCTTCTCTTCAAAAATATCATTAATGATAAAATCAAAATCTCTAAAAAAGAAAATTGCAGCAAGTATAACATAAAAAAAACCAATATAACCAATTTTTGAAGCATTTTTTACAAATTCATCAATAAAATGCATAACCACTTTACTATTTGTTGGCATAAGATATTGGCTTATTAGATTATGAATGTTTTCATAATATTCATTAAAAATGGGCGTATGTAAAATAATAGAAAAAATAATAACAAAAAGTGGAATAATAAAAAAAAGTGTCGCCCAGCTCATGCTTGCAGCATAAAAGCTAAGCTTAGGATCAAAAAAATCTTTTAAAAAATTTTGAAAAAACGAAAAAAGCTTTTTGATATCCATCCTCTATAAACCCATTTTACCAGGATTCATAATACCATTTGGATCAAATGCTTCTTTTATTCTTTTAAAAAGATTTAATTCGGCCTCACTAAAAGCAATATTCATAAACTCAGCCTTGCTAAGCCCAATACCATGCTCTCCACTTAATGTCCCACCAAGATTTACAACTAATTCAAAAATTTCTCTAATTGCTTTATGCCCTTTTTCAAGCTCTTTTTTATTTGAGCCATCAACCATAACATTTACATGAATATTCCCATCGCCCGCATGCCCAAAACAAGGCACTACCAAATCATACTTTTTACCAATTTCATAAATTTTTTCAAGTGCAATTGGTAACATACTTCGTGGTACTGAAATATCTTCATTTAATTTTTTACTTCCATAAATTGTAATCGATTGTGAAGCACCTCTTCTTGCCTTCCAAAGCTTCTCGCGCTCATTTTTATCGCTTGCAACTTTAAAATCAATTGCTCCATTTTCTTTAAACGATTTTTGTAAAGTTTCAAGTTGAAATGCAACTTCTTCCAAAACATTTCCATCAACATCACCAACCAAAATTGCTCCAGCTTCACTTGGAAGTTCAATATTGAGCTTTTCTTTTACTGCTTTTACTACCAAAGAGTCCAAAAACTCCATTGCAACCGGATTTGCTCCACTTGCAAGCGATTTAAAAACAGCATTCATTGCACTTGTTACATCTTTAAATACACCCATATAAGATTTAACATACTTTGGTTTTGGTAAAAGCTTTAATGTAATTTGCGTAATAACTCCAAGTGTTCCCTCACTTGCAATTAAAATCCCAGCCACATTATAACCAGCTACATCTTTGATTGTTTTTTTGCCAGCTCTAATAATATCTCCATTTGGCAAAACAGCTCTAAGCGCTACAACGAAATCTTTTGTCAAACCATACTTTGCTGCTCTCATTCCTCCAGCATTTTCACTCACATTTCCTCCAATTGTAGAGTACTCTTCACTTGCTGGATCTGGTGGATAAAAAAGCCCTTTTTCTTCTACTGCACGCTGAAGCTGCTTATTTACAACACCTGGCTCAACAATTGCTAACATATTTTCTAAATCAATTTCAATTATTTTATTCATATGTTTTTCAAGTGCTAAAACAATACCTCCACTAACTGGCAAAGCTCCTCCAGTAAAGCCACTTCCAGCCCCTCTTGGCACAATTGCAATACGGCGTTCGTTACAATATTTTAAAATTTTACTTACATCTTCTTCATTTCTTGGAAAAACTACTAAATCTGGCTCATAACGCTCTCTTGTTGCATCATAGCTATAAGCAATTTTGTGTGCTTTGTCGCTAAAAACATTTTCGCTTCCTACAATACTTTTTAAATACTCTATATCCTTTTGCTCTATTTTCATCTTTAATCCTTACCGAGTTAAATTGCTATAAAAAGGATAACTACTCTTATCATTATTATACTTAATTTTAACTTGTGCGATATTTTCTTGCGTTATTGGATCGTAAAGTGACAAAATATTGTTTTTTACGATGGCAAAAAGCCCAATGCCAACCATTTTGGCAAAATTTTTATAATCGCTACTACTTGGGGCATTTCCTTTGAGATAAGTTACAAATAGATTTGGCTTAATGAAAGTTGCAAAGCCAAGCTCATTTTTAGCCGCTTCATAAGCTCTTTTATTTGGTGCAATAATCATAATTTTATTGTATAAAAAAGCACTTTTAACCGTATCTCCTATTTTTACAATTGGCTTAATGTTTGCTAATGGATTACCTCCTAATGGATCGCTATCGATAATTTTGGCTTGATTGCCTCCTTCTAATTGAAGATAAGCCATAAGATAGTTCATTCCATTTATTTGTCGAATAACTATTGCATTTTGCCCTTTTTGGCCAATATTATTACCTAAAGTAACACTATTGCCATCAACACTTTTTACAAAAGTGCTTTGAGATGTAGGAATTATGAGGCCTTCTAAAACAAAACTTAAAAAGAAAAAAGAGAGCAAAAATTTTATCATTTTTTATCCTTTTTTTTCAAATTGTAGCAAAAATTTTACCAAAATCTATTTTTTTTGTTATAATATTGCTTATTTTCGTAAAGTTTATTTAAAAAGGCTCAAAAATGAAGCTTCTTTTTACTCTTTTTCTTAGTTCAATTCTCCTCTTAGCTGGGCAGTTTCGACTTAAACTCTGGGAAAAAAATACAACTTTTGGTCAGTTTTTAAATAATCACCACATCGATGCAACAAAATTTTATGCCAAAGTAGATCCAAATGATTTAAAATATTTTACTTCTATTATGGCTGGAGCTCCCTATTTTGAAAGTGTAAAAAATACAAAAGAGCATCTTGAAAAACTCTTAATTCCAATTGGTGAAGAGATGCAAATTTATATCTATAAAGATAAAAATAACTCTTACAACTATTCCATTATTCCAATAAAATATAAGCTTATTAAAGATGAAATCTCTTTCGAGCTAAAAAAGAGTTGTTATCAAGATTTAAAAGAACTTACAAATAATCCCCATTTAGCCACCTATCTAAAAAAAATATTTAAAGACACTTTCGATTTTACTAAATTGCAAAAGGGTGATAAAATTACAATTAGTTACGAGCAAAAAAGTATTAATGGTATTGCATGGGGTGAGCCAAAGATTAAAGCAGTTTTAATTCAAGGTTCAAACAAAGAGTTTTTTGCCATCTTAGAAAATGACAAATATAAAATTTTGAGTAACAATATTCAAACAAAAAGCATTAAAGTAACAAAGAAAAGATATCTTGTTTTCAAACAACCCCTTAGCCATATGCGTATTACTTCTAAATTTACCTATAAAAGATGGCATCCTATTTTACACCGCTTCAGGCCGCATTTGGGAATAGACTTTGGAGGACATGTTGGTACTCCAATTCATGCAATTGCCGATGGAAAAGTTATATTTGCTGGATGGATTAGAGGATATGGAAAAGTTGTAAAAATTGCACATGGTAATGGACTTATCTCACTTTATGCCCATCAAAGCAAAATTTATGTAAAAAAAGGTCAAAAAGTTAAAGCCTATCAAGTTATTGGAGCATTAGGAAACACAGGTTTAAGCACGGGACCCCATTTGCATTTGGGAATTTACTTTCATGGCAAACCGGTAAATCCAGCCCATTACATCAATAAAAAAATTGCACTAAATAGCACCACTTTTTATAAAAAAATTGTTCAAAAGGTAAGCAGTCTTCCAAAAGCGCTAAAAGAAAATGAAAAAAGAATCTATAAAAAATTAGCTAATATTTCAAATAATAAGCCCTATTTTTGGAAAGATTTTAACGCAACAATTTCTCTTGATTTAACGCAAGGTATTTCAATTGCTCAAAAGAAAGGAAGTCTTAATGCAGTTTCAAATTAAAGACTTTAAAGTTAAACCCCTTGAAAAGGGAGAATACGTTAAAGCTTACTTTGCAACTTATAAACTCAACGATATGCCAAAAGATTGGGAAATAATTGAAGTTAAAAATAGCGTTGCTATATTAATTTACCATAAAGAAAAAGATGCTTACATCTTAGTTAAACAATTTAGGGCCCCAGTTTATTTTAATAATAAAAATAGTGGCGTTACAATTGAACTTTGCGCTGGCTTAATCGATAAAGATCATCTCTCTATCCAAGAGATAGCAGCCGAAGAAATTTTAGAAGAGACAGGCTTTAGAGTAGATCCTAAAGATTTAGAGTATATTACCCATTTTTACAATGGCGTTGGTTTTGCAGGGGCAAAACAGTATCTTTTTTATGCTGAGGTTGATGATTCTAAAAAAGAGAGTAATGGGGGCGGGATTGAAGGAGAAGAGCTTATAGAAGTTGTCTCTTTACCTCGAAAAAAGGCAAAAGACTTTTTGTTTGATGAAAATATTGCAAAAACACCTGGACTTATGTTTGCCATCTATTGGCATTTGATGGAAAAATAATGAAAGAAGCAATTTTTGGAGGAGGCTGTTTTTGGTGTTTGGATGCTGCTTTTAGAGTAATTGATGGAGTAAAAGGCATAGAGTGTGGCTATGCAAATGGCAATACACCAAATCCTACCTACAAAGAAGTTTGCACAGATACAACGGGCTTTGCGGAAGTTGTTAAAATTACTTTTGATGAAAGTAAAATAAGCTATGAAAAATTGCTTGAACTTTTCTTTTTACTGCACGATCCAACTACGCTCAATCGCCAAGGCAATGATTTTGGCTCTCAATATCGCTCAATTATAATAACATTAGATAAAGAGCAAAAAGAAAAAGCAAAAGAATATATTGCCACAATTGAAAAAAATTATCCAAAAAAGATTGTTACAAAAGTTGAACCACTTAAAAACTATTATAAAGCCGAAGAGTATCACCAAAACTATTTTGCCAAAAACCCAGAACAAAGCTATTGTCAATTTATTGTTTTGCCAAAAGTAATAAAAGCTGCAAAATGGCAAGAGCTTAAAAAGTAAAATTTTCTCCTAAATAGTGCTTTTTTACAAGTTCATTTTGTGCAATTGCTTTGGCACTTCCACTTGCTAAAATTGAACCACTCTCAAGCACATAAGCTCTATCGCAAATTCTTAGTGTTTCTCTTACATTGTGATCAGTAATTAAAATACCAATATCCATTTTTATAAGCTCAACGATTACTTTTTGAATATCTGCAACTGCTATTGGATCAACGCCGGCAAAAGGTTCATCTAAAAGCAAAAATTTTGGTTTATTTACCAACGCTCTTGCAATTTCAACCCTTCTTCGCTCTCCACCACTTAATTTTATTCCTAGGCGTTTTCGAATTGGCTCAATATTAAAAGCATTAAGCAAAAATTCAACTTGTTTTTCTTGCTCTTCCTTACTTAAAACTCCTACCTCAGCAGCCACGTATAAATTATCTTCAACGCTCAAATCGCTAAAAATACTTGATTCTTGCGGCAAATAACCTATGCCAAGTTTTGCGCGATCAGACAATGATAAATTACTTATCTCTTGATCGTCTAACCAAACCTCACCACTTGTAGGCTTAATAATGCCGCAAATCATATAAAAAGTCGTCGTTTTTCCAGCTCCATTTGGTCCCAAAAGTCCAACAACTTCACGACTCTCAATTGCCAAAGAAACCTTATTTACTATCGTTTTTTTCCCAATGACTTTTGTTAGATTGTTTGCTTTGAGCTTATGCATTGATTGCCTTTAGCTTATACTCTCTTTTATTTTCTTTAGGAGTTATTTCAAGCACAAATAGCCTCATTCCTGCCTCTTTTAATAACTCTTTTAACTCCTTACTTGGCCACTCAATAAAATGGAGTCCTTCTTTTTCAAATTCATCAAATATCCCAATACTTATAATTTCTTCAAAACTACTTCGATAAAAATCGTAATGAAAAAAGTTTTTGCCATAGACTTGTTGCAAAGTAAAAGTTGGCGAAGTAGCGCCCCTTAAACCTAACTGCTTTGCCATTTTATTTACAAGCGTTGTTTTGCCTGCGGCTAAATTACCTTCAAGAAAAACGATTGCACTTTTGGGTAAAAGTTTTAAAATCTCTTTTGCTACTGCATCAAGCTCTTGCAAAGAAGCTTCTTTTTTATAAACGATTTGAGAGTTCAATAATCTTCTCCAAATGATTTAATGCTTTTTTAGAAGCAATGGCATCTTCTAAAATCTCAATTGCTTCTTTAATATCTCTTGCTTTGCCATCCACAAATAAAGCAAAAGCCCCATTTAAAAGCACTGCATCTTTTTTAGCATCTTGAATTGTTCCATCAAATATACCTAAAGTAATTTTTGCATTCTCTTTGGCATCACCACCTACAAGTGCATCTTTAGGTGCCATAGCAAAACCATAATCAATAGGATAAATAACCCCTTTATTTACCTTATTAGCTTCTACATAAGCAAAGTGCGTTGGAGCAGAAAGGCTAATTTCATCCATGCCATCTTCACTACTTACAACATATGCTCTTTTGGTATCAAGTTCAACTAAAGCTTTGGCTATCTTTTCAATAAAATCAGGACTAAATACACCAAGTAAATACTTTTTTGCTCCGGCTGGATTTGTCAGTGGTCCTAAAATGTTAAAAATAGTTCGATGATTTAAAGATTTTCGAATTGGCATAATGTGCTTCATAGCTGGATGGTGATTAATAGCAAAAATAAAAGTAAACCCCACCTCTTCAAGCATTCTCACTTGTTTAGAAGGATCTAAATTTAAATTTATCCCTAAAGCTTCTAATAAATCAGCAGAACCAGACTTACTTGTTATACTTCTATTACCATGTTTAGCAACTTTTGAACCAACGCTTGCAAGAAGTAGTGCTACAGTCGTTGAAATATTAAAACTTCCACTTTTATCGCCCCCGGTTCCAACAATGTCGATAAGTTCTTCTTGAAGTTCTTTTGAGACAGGAAGCTTAATGGAGTGTGTTCGCATTACACTTGCGGCATTTGCAATATCTTGGCTACTTTCACCCTTTTGATAAAGTTCAATCAAAAAATCTCTTGCTTCTTGCTCGCTTAATTTATTTTGAAAAAGTTTTTCAAATTTTGCTTTACTCATCTACTCTCCTAACGTTACTTGCTTAACTCTTTAAAATATTCATCTTTAGCTGATTTTGGCACCGTTTTGGTAGTTGGAATTTTAAGCACTTCTATCTTTTTTGGACCACTTAAATATTCAATTGTAATAATATCTCCAACTCTTACTTCACGTGAAGGCTTAGCTTTAATTCCATTAATAAAAACAACACCACTTTTTACCATATCTTGAGCAATTGTTCTTCTTTTAACAACATTTACGCTACTGAGCCACTTATCAATTCTCAAGTGTAAACTCCTCCTTTGCCTTTTGTGCTTCAAGAGAGCCTAAAAAGGTCAAATTACCTTCACTATCTAAAAAACCATCTTTTTGCAACTCTTTAAAAAGCCTTTTTAACTCCTTTAGTGTTGCCATTTGAGTATTGGCTAACACTTTTAGCACTTCACTTATGCTTTCTTCTTTTTCTAAAAAGCGCCGAAGCAAAATTACTTTTTTCTCAATTTCATAATCTTTTAAAGCCATTAATGTAACTCTTCATTTAATTTTACTTCGCGCGTGCTTCGTTTTGCAATAATTTCACCCGTGGTTGAGTCTTGGCGATAGTGGATTCCATTAAGTCCAGCCAACTCTTTTCCTTTAAAATACTCTTTCTCTTCTAAAGTAGCATTTGGATTTGCTTCTTTAATTTTTGCAAGCTCTTCTTTTGCAATTTTTACTTTCGTTCCAGCCAAAATTGCAATTCCAGCATCTACAATACAACCATCTCCAAGAGGAATTCCAGTAACTGAATTTGCACCAAGCAGCGTGTTTTGACCAATACTAATTGGATTTCCATCAGTTCCACTAAGCACACCTAAAATACTTGCTCCCCCTCCAACGTCGCTTCCACTTCCAACAACTGCAGAAGAGCTAATGCGCCCTTCAACCATTACAGGCCCTAAAGTTCCTGCATTAAAGTTAATATAGCTTGCTCCTGGCATAACCGTCGTTCCTGGTGCAAGTTGCGCTCCCATTCTCACTTTACTTGCATCTAAAATTCTAATGTTATCTTCTGGTGGAATAATGTGTTGCAAGTAACGCGGGAATTTATCAACACTTTCAATATTTGGAAAAGTGCCTTTTAGCTTCATTTCAATTTCATGCTCTCTTAAATACTCAAGTTCATACGGCTTATTTCCAACCCACGCAACATTTTCTAAAATTCCAAAAGCACCATTTAAATTAAGGCTTCTTAGTTTTGCTTTTCTTAAAGATAAAGCATAAAGTTTTAAATAAACAGCCTCGACGCTTTTTGGCGCTGTATCTTCAAATAAAAAGGTAATGGTATAATCGCGGCCAATATCTCCAATTTCGTCTAAAATTTTAATAACTTGCACGTTTTTATGATTATTTCCATTAGCCTCAGCAACAAATGGAGCAAATGCATTTAAAGCATTTTTTACAAATCGATCATCAATTGTTGAAACAAATTCACTTCCACTAAAATCTACTTCAATGCCACTTTCTTGCAATGCTTTAATAAAAACAGCTGCTGAGCCAAAATTTTCATTCCAATTTACAACAGCAAAATTTGCTTGTAAAATTTTATTTGCATTTTTTTGCCCTCTATCGACTCTTGCAATACCAAAAGCAAGTGGTTTTCTATAATTTACTTGATTTTGAACTTCGCTAATAAAACTATTAAATTCCTCTTTTGTTTTAATTGGCTCTATCATTAATTATACTCCTCTTTTAAAATTTTTCATTATTATACTTTAATATAGTTAAATTCCAAAGCTTAACAAATTTAAACAAAAGCTTAAAAAATCTTAAAAACTTCAATAATTTTTTTTAAAAAATACTCTTTAAAGTCCCTTAAATAAGCTTTTTGCTCAAGAGTTCAAAATTTTTTTATCACCATTTTAAGTAAACATTTAGAAAAAATATGCCAAAATTTATTGGCTTCTTTGCATTTCTGCAAAAAACTACTTTAATATTAAATAATTTAAGCTTGATATTAGTTAATGTAAAGTATACTTATAATATAGAAAGTGTAGATATTAATTTTTAAAGGTGGTTACAATGAAAACATTAAAATCTCTTTTAGCAGTGGCACTTGTAAGTGGTAGTGCGTTATTTGCCGGAGGTCCGTTTGTCCCAGCACCAGAACCAGATACCGAACCAGTTGAGCCAGCAATTGCTGAAGTGCCAGAAGCACCACAAGCAAAAAGCATTAAACCATACGTTGGTATTGGTATTGGAAGCTCAAGTGAAACAGTTCATTCTCAAGCAAAAGTGTGCGGTGGTTGCCAATACGATAAATTAAATCAAACTTCAACAAAAGCTCCAGATAAAATTTTAAAATGGGGTGGAAGTGACTCAGCTGCAACTGGTTTAGCTCTTGCTGGGGTAGAAATTAACGATTATTTGGCAATTGAAGGTCGCTTAACAAAAGCTTTAAGCGATTACGAAATTAAAGATCACAAACCAATTAGCTTTTTTAATGCCGCTATATATCTAAAACCACAATATAAATTTGAAGCGGCAACGGTTTATGCATTACTAGGATATGGTTATTCAAAACTTTCATTTATGGGGAATGATACAAGTTCAACTGGCTTTCAATATGGTGCAGGGGCTAGTTATGACATTAACGACGAATTATCAGCTTTCTTAGATTACACAAGATTGTATGATGGAGGAGATAAAATCTCTAAAGCAACAACAGCTGGAAGCATTAGCTCAGTTAATGCTGGGGTTATTTATAAACCAGATAATTAAAGACGCTTTAAACAAAGAATGTATTTATCTACACTTTCCATCTCATAAAGCTTTATTGGAATGCTCTGCATGAGCTTCCAATGCTCTAAATTCTTAAAAAAATCAAGTTCATAATAATATTGAAAAATTACGCCTTCTTCTTTGAAAAAACAACTATTTTCTTTTTTACTAAAAAGTGTAAAATAAGATTCATAAATGCCCTCTTCAAAAAAGCTCTCAATTGCAATAAAGCGACTTTCATCTTGTGCAATAAAATTTCCAACGGCAAGTGAACTTAAAGCAAAATAACTATTGATGTCAAAAAGAAAATAGCCTCCCTTTTTAACAACTTTTGCAACATCAGTGAAAAATTTTTTAATCTCTTTTGGCTTTAAATAATTTACCATGTCAAAAATAGCTAAAGCTGTATCAAATTCTTCGTTTATCTTATCTACTTTTGCAACCTTTGCATTCACACCTTTGTTTAGCGCCTTTTGCACCATCTCAATACTTACATCAATTCCAAGTATTTTTTGCGCAATATTTAAACTATCTATTAAAGCCAAAAAATCGCCACTTCCACAGCCAATATCAAGAATGGAGTTAAACTCTATCTTTTGTAAAAGCTTTAAATACTCTTTATAAAGCTTAGGTGCTGCTTCTTTAACACCTAAAAGATCTTCAACTTTGGCATAAATCTCAAGCCCACTATTTTGCACTCTCAATTACCTCTTTTAACTCATGATATAAAGCTAAAATCTCATCTTTCTTTTCAAAAAAACTATTTTTGTTTGCAATTAAATGAGCACTCGAATCCATAATCTCTTGTGCAACCTTTAGTCCATTTTCTCGCATCGTCGTTCCAGTTTCTACAATATCTACAATTGCATCGGCAAGCCCAACAAGTGGTGCTAATTCGATTGAACCATAAAGTTTAATAATCTCAACTCCAATAGCTTTAGAAGCAAAATAATTTTTTGTAATATTGACCATTTTTGTTGCAACTTTAATGTTTGGACGCGACCAATCTAACTCATCATCATTTTTAATGCCAATTGCAACTTTACATTTGCCAATTTGCAAATCTAATAAATCCACGATATCTAAATTTTTCTCTTTTATTACATCAAGCCCAACAACGCCCAAATCTGCTGCTCCATATTCAACGTAGGTTGGCACGTCTTGATTTCTAACATTTAAAAAAGTAAAATTTTTTGTTTTTAAAATGAGTTTACGACTCTCAAATGCAAATTTTTGATCAAAAATTTTCGACATAATCTCCATTGTCTCTTGTGCTATTCTGCCTTTAGGCAGAGCAATCGTTAGCATCAAATCTCTCCTTTAACTTTTTCATTCCTTCAAAAATTAATCCCTCTTCATAAGTAGCATTTTCAAAAAATTGCGATAAAAATGCTCCATCCCCACCCGTGAAAAAAAGAGGAACATCTTTTGAAAACTTTTTAATAATCTCGACTAAAGGTGCAATTATACCAAAGCTTAAAGCCTCTTTCGTAGATTTTTTTGGCAAGGAGTCAAGATTAATTGCCTCTAATTTTTTTAATTTCAATTTTGGCGAAATCTCTTCTAAAGCCTCTTTACATTTCCAAATTCCAGGCATTATTGTACCACCTTGCCATTTGCCATTTTTAACCAAATCGATAGTAATAGCACTTCCAGCATCTACTAAAAGAGCATTTTCTTTACTCAAAGCTAAAACTTTTCTATCTATTCCCATTGTTTCATAGGCTCCTTCCAAATAAGCACAAGAGCCTAAATCAATCCATTGAGGGCTTTTTTGTAAAAAAGGATTTACACTAATAAAAAAAAGTTTTTTATTCCAATACTCTTTTTGAAATTCTTCTATTTTACAATGCAATATTTTTTTACCATCAAAAATATGTGCGTGAGTATTGCCAATATCGACCAGGAGCAAAGAGAGTCCTTACTCATCAAAGGAACCAATAGAGATTAATTTTTCGTAGCGTCTTTGCACCAATTCATCTTTAGATAAAGCTAAAAGCTCTTTGACGTTTTTTAAAAAGTAATCCTTAATTGCTTTGGCTGCTGCTTCTTTATCACGATGTGCACCAATTAAAGGCTCATCAATAATATCGTCTATGAGATTGTGTTTTTTTAACTCATCTGGAGTAATTTTTAGGGCCTTTGTAGCTTGTTCAACTTTACTTGAGTCATTCCATAAAATTGCACTACACCCTTCAGGCGATATAACACTAAAAACAGAATAGCGCATCATTGCCAATTTATCAGCTACTCCAATTGCCAAAGCTCCCCCACTTCCACCTTCTCCAATAACAATCGAAATCAAAGGAACCTTTATTGCTGATAATTCAAATAAATTTCTTGCAATTGCCTCGCTTTGGCCTCTCTCTTCTGCTCCAATTCCAGGATATGCGCCAGGAGTATCAATGAGCATTAAAACTGGAATATCAAACTTTTCAGCTAATTTTATAGCACGAAGAGCCTTACGATAACCTTCAGGATGAGGCATTCCAAAATTTCGTCTTAATTTATGCTTTGTTCCACGCCCCTTTTGCTCACCAACGACTAAAGTTTTTTGATTTCCAATCCAACCAAAATAACAAATTATTGCTGGATCGTCCCGAAAACATCTATCGCCATGAATCTCTTCTTTATCTTTTAGAATAAGCCTAATGTAATCAAGTGCATATGGGCGGTTTGGATGACGGGCAAGTTGCAATTTTTGATAATCATCTAAGTTTTTAAAAACTTTATTAACCTCTTTTTCTAAATCTTTTTGCAAAATCTCAACTGCTGCTTCGTCACCTCTAACTTTAGCAGCTTCTAATGCACTTTGCAACTCTTCGATAGACTTTTCAAAGTCTAAATAACTCGCCATCTTTTAGCCTTGAAATTTTTTAAAAATCACAACTCCATTTGTTCCACCAAAACCAAATGAGTTACTCATAACGGCTTCTAAATTAGCTTCTCTTGCACCTTCAACTACATAATCCAAATCGCATTCACTATCTGGCGTTTCGTAATTAATGGTTGGAGGAATTATCCCTTTCTCAAGTGCCATAAGACTAATGACTGCTTCAATAGAACCTGCCGCACCTAAGCAGTGGCCAATTTGCCCTTTTGTCGAACTAACTGGCGGACAATTTTCTTTTCCATCAAAAAGCGCTTTTAGAGCTGCTGTTTCATTTTTATCATTAATTGGAGTAGACGTTCCATGCGCATTTACATAATCAATTTTAATTTTACCTGCCATCTCCCAAGCAGCTTTCATTGCACGAAGTGGTCCATCCATCGTTGGAGTAGTAATGTGGTTTGCATCAGCACTTTCACCAAATCCAACCAATTCTGCATAAATTTTAGCTCCTCTTTTTTTTGCACTTTCAAGCTCTTCTAATACCAACGCTCCAGCACCTTCACCCATAACAAAACCATCTCTATTGGCATCAAAAGGGCGTGAAGCATGTTTTGGATCGTCATTTCTTGTTGAAAGTGCCTTCATCGAAGCAAAGCCACCAATGCCAACTGGACAAATAGCAGCCTCTGCTCCCACAACAAGCATTCTATCAGCTCCACCAACTAAAATCGTTTTTGCTGCTTCGCAAATTGCATGTGTTCCAGCCGCACAAGCCGTAACCGAACCTAAATTTGGTCCCTTTAATCCATGATAAATAGAAATAAATCCTCCAAGCATGTTTGCAAGAGCAGAAGGAATAAAAAAAGGAGAAATTCTTCTTGGACCTCTCGTTTCACAAATTACTGAGTTTTTCTCAATTGCAGGAAGCCCTCCAATACCAGAAGCGCAACTCACTCCAAAGCGCTCTTTATCTATATTTTCATCAATTGCCGCATCTTCCATTGCTTCTTTTGCAGCTTTAAGCCCTAATTGAATAAATCGATCTGCTTTTTTTACCTCTTTTGCAGGCATTACAAGAGTTGGATCAAAATCTTTTACTTCTGCAGCAATTTGAACGGGATAAGTACTTGCATCAAATAGCGTAATCGTATCAATACCGCATTCACCCTTGCAAATTGCATCAAATGAACTCTCTTTATCGTGCCCAACACTATTTATCATTCCAAGGCCAGTAATTACTATTCTTCTCACGCCTACTCCTCATAAATTTGCTAAGATAACAAGGCTCAATCAAGCCCTCTTATCTTATCCCCATAAAAAGGGGAAAATTAAGCTTTTTTCTCTTCAATAAATTTTACAGCATCTCCAACTGTTTGGATTTTTTCTGCCTCTTCGTCTGGAATTTCAATGTCAAACTTTTCTTCAAGTGCCATTACAAGCTCAACTACATCTAAGCTATCTGCACCCAAATCTTCTGCAAACTTAGAGTCTTCTTTAATTTCATCAATATTTACTCCAAGTTGCTCTGCTACAACTTCTTTAACTTCATCTAAAACTGCCATGTACTACTCCTTATTAAATATGCCATAAGTATAGCCAAAATTCGTTAAAAAAAGCTATAAAATTGTATAAAAAATCCTCTTAAGCTTTTGTAAAATGTAAATTCGAAAAAAGCAACTCAATTTTCGTTCCCTGCCCCTTTTGGGTATAAATTTTTAAATCTATTCCCTCCCTATCGCAATATCTTTTTACGATAAAAAGCCCAATTCCCTCCCCTTTAAAACTACTATCTTCTTGAAAATAGCGATTAAAAACTTGAACGAGGGCTTCTTCTTCAATCCCTTTGCCCTTATCTTCGATACTTAATTTATTCTTTTTAAAACTAATTGTAATAGGAGTGTTTGTTGGAGAATATTATATGGCAATTTCAATTAAATTATCCAAAACTTGTTCTAATCCAATCTTATCTAAAAAAAGTTCTTTTTCTTCTATATCTAACTTAAACCTCTTATGTCCATACTCCTCAAAAAATTTAACTCGCTCTTTAATAACTTCTTTAATATTAAAGCGCTCTTTTTTAACTTCGCTATATTCTTTTTTTATTTCGTAAGCTAAAAGTTCATATTGCCTTTTTAAGCGCAAAAGTGCTTGTTGAATTCGCTCTATCCTTTTTTTCTCTTTTTCGTTAGCACCTTTTAACAAAAGTTTTGTATTTACTTCAATCGTTGCAATTGGCAAATTAATCTCATGCAAATTTTCTCTTACTAAATGCTTTAATCGTTCATTTTGCTTACTAAGTGGTTCAATTAAAAGTGTTACAAATATATAAGCAATAAAGAGTGCGGCAAAAAAAACGAAAAAAAATGCCCTTTGGTAACTTAATCCCTCTTTGAATAAAAGAAAATGAAGTAAAAAGAGTAAAAAAATCGTAACTAAAAAAAGAACTATTGCAAAAACTCTCATCAAAACATACTTTTATACTAAACTTTTATCAAAACTATAACCATAATTTCTTATTGTTTTAATAGCTTTTGGAAAATATTTTTTTAATTTCGTAATATATACTCTCATTGCCGCGTTATTTGGTTCTTCTTCTGGCCAAAGCGTTTCATAAATTTCGCCATAACTTACTGCATTTGGAGCTTTATTGATTAAAAGTTCAAGCAATTTATAAAGTTTTAAACTAAGATTTAAAGGTTTATCTTTAAAAAAGAGATCTTTTCTACTTTTATCTAAAACAAACTCTTTAAGCACTACTTTTTCTCTTTTTTCATGGCGCTTTAAAAGCGCTTTCATTCTTAAAAGCAACTCTTCTAAATCAAAAGGCTTTTTTAAATAATCATCAGCTCCAACTAAAAAACCTTTATAAAGTGATTCTTGATCCTCTCTTGAAGTAATAAAAATTGCAGGAGTAAAATCATCTGCTTTTCTTAACTGCTCTAATGCAATAAGTCCATTTTCAAAAGGTAAATTAATGTCAAAAAGATATAAATCAAAATTCTGATTATAAGCTATTTCGTATGCACTTAAAGGATCATAAGCGCACACCACTTCAAAACCCTCTTCTTCTAAAAAATCACTCAAACTTTGGCTAAATAATCGATCGTCTTCAAGTAATAAAATTTTAGCCAACTCCTACCTTTACATATACATTCCGCCATTAACTTTAAGCGTCTCTCCCGTAATGTAACTGGCATGATCACTAAGTAAAAAGGCTACGGCATCTGCTACCTCTTTTGCTTCACCAAAGCGCCCAAGTGGAATATTTTTAATAAAGTTTTCTTTTACCTCTTCGCTTAAAATTTCTGTCATATCTGTAGCAATAAATCCTGGTGTAATACTATTAAAACGAATGCCTCTTGGGGCTGCCTCTTTGGCAAAAGATTTTGTCATTGCAATAAGCCCACCTTTACTTGCAGAGTAGTTTGTCTGACCTGCATTACCTGTTTCACCTACAATGCTAGCAACATTTACAACGCTTCCAAAACGCTTTTTGCCCATAACTTTGAGCGCTTCACGACACCCGATAAAAGCTGATTTTAAATTTGCTTCAATAACTTCCATAAAATCTTCAACTTTCATACGCATAGCAAGCTTATCTTTAGTAATACCAGCATTATTAACCAAATAGCTTAACTCTCCATCTATCTTAACAATATCTTTTATTGCATTAACAAAAGCTTCCTCATTGCTTACATCAAAGCCAATAACCTCAGCCTCGCCTCCTTTTTTTACAATTGCTTCTTTTACTTCAAGCGCTTTTGCTTCATTACTTCTAAAATTAATCCATACTTTCAAGCCATATGAGCCAAGCACCTTTGCAATCTCAGCCCCAATTCCTCTGCTTGCTCCAGTTACTAAAACATTTTTTCCACTAAATTTCATCTTTTCTCCCTTTTTAACTATTAGCTTCTTCTATTAAACTCTCATCCATCTCTTTAGGCTTTTTAAGTTCCATAAGTTCTAAAATGGTTGGAGCAATATTATTAAGACCTCCACCATTTTTAAGTTTTTTTACCTTTGGTGAAATTACAAAAGCCCATACTTCACCCACAGTATGGTTTGTTAAAACATTTCCATTACTATCGACCATCTCTTCGCAATTACCATGATCAGAAGTTAAAACAATATTATATCCTTTTTCTTTTGCTTTTTGATAAATAAGGCCTATTTCTTTATCCACAGCTTCAACAGCTTTAATAGCGGCTTCAAAATTACCAGTATGCCCCACCATATCACCATTTGCAAAATTTACAACAATAAAATCATACTCATCATCCATTGCCTTTCGAACAGCCTCACCAACTTCTGGTGCACTCATCTCTGGCTTTAAATCATATGTTGCAACTTTTGGGCTTGGAATTAATACTCTTGCTTCATTCTCAAAAGGCTCTTCTATACCACCATTAAAAAAGAAAGTAACATGAGCATACTTTTCAGTCTCTGCTGTATGAAATTGTCTAAGCCCAGCTCTAGAAATCACTTCAGCCAATGTATTTTTAGGAATTTCCTTTTCAAAAAGCACAGGAAACGGATAAGTTTCGTCATACTGCGTCATTGTAAGTAAATTAACCTTAACATCTTTTCGCTCAAACTCTTGAAAATCTTCAAGTCCAAGTGCAGCACTTATTTCTCTTACTCTATCGCTTCTAAAGTTTGCAATAATAACTCCATCATTCTCTTTTAATCCTTCATATCCCGCAAATGCTACGGGTTCAATGAACTCATCGGTAATTTCTTTTTCATAACTTTGTAAAATATACTCTTTTGGGCTCAAAGTTGTTTTTGGTTTTGCAAAAACAATAGCGTCATACCCTTTTTTGACTCTCTCCCATCTTTTATCTCTATCCATTGTATAATAGCGTCCAGCAATGGTAGCTATTTTAATATTTTCATCACAAATTGCTTCTATTTGTTCTAAATATTTTGGTGCACTTGTTGGTGAAACATCACGCCCATCGGTTAAGAGATGCAACCAAACTTTTTTATTATGTTTTTTTGCAATTTGCGCAAGCCCAATTATGTGGTCAATATGCGAATGCACTCCACCATCACTCATAAGCCCAATAATGTGAATATCGTTTGATTTTTCAAAAAGATTAAGAAGTTTTGGATTTTTCTCTAAAGAACCATCCTTAAAAGCTAAAGTAATTTTTACTAAATCTTGATAGAGCACCCTACCACTTCCAAGCGTCATATGACCAACTTCGCTATTTCCCATTTGCCCCTCTGGCAAACCAACACTTAAACCATATGTTTTAATAAGAGTCCAAGGATAAGTTTTAAAAAAATAATCATATGTGGGCGTATTTGCAGCTTCAAATGCATTTGCTTTGCTTTTCTCTTTATATCCAATCCCATCTGTAATTATTAAAATCGTTTTTTTAGCCATTATTTTCTTTCCTTTTGTTATTTTAGCACTTCATTTAAAATTTTTTTTTGTAAAATACCATCAAAAAGTTGAAAGTTTGGCAATGTTGTATTATTTTTATCAAATTTTTGATATTAACTTATTCCATTATATCACATTTCGAGCAGGATTTGCCTTTTTTGTGAGCTTTTGTTTAACAATGTTTCTTATGCCAAAATTTATTGCTTGGGCTAAAGCAAAAAAGGCAAATCAGCCAATTAACAAATGGGTAAAAGCTCACGAAAACAAAAAAAATACTCCAACAATGGGTGGAGCCATTTTTCTCTTTTCTACCTTTATTGCATCTTTACTTTGCGTTGATTTAATTAATATTTATGTTTGGGATGGATTGCTGGTATTACTTGGTTTTGGAGCAATTGGCATAAAAGATGATCTTGGCAAAATATTAAGTGGCAATAACTTAGAAGGATTAAGTAAAAAAGAGAAAATGGGGCTTATTATTATAATAGGATTTATTGCCTCTCTTATTCTCTTAAAAAGCTCTTTTCCAACCACACTTTATGTCCCATTTTATAAAAAACCCCTCATAGATTTGGGCTATCTTGCCATCTTTTTTTGGATTTTGGTTATGGCAGCAGCCAGCAATGCAGTAAATTTAACCGATGGGCTTGATGGTTTAGCAACCGTTCCAAGTATTGCTGCTTTAACAACGCTTGGAGTCATCGTTTACATTGTCGGAAATGCCGTGCTTTCAAATTATCTCTTCTTACCAAATATTAAAGACGTTGGAGAAGTCGTTATTATTGCCTCAGCTTTAAGTGGCGGACTTTTTGGCTTTTTATGGTTTAATAGCTATCCTGCAGAAGTTTTTATGGGCGATACTGGCTCTTTAAGTATTGGAGGCTTTTTAGCTTACATGGCAATTTTAGGTAAAAGCGAAATTTTGCTCATTTTAATTGGAATTATTTTTGTAATAGAAACACTCTCAGTTATGCTGCAAGTTGGAAGTTATAAAATAAGAAAAAAACGCATTTTCTTAATGGCACCAATTCATCACCATTTTGAGATGAAAAATTGGCCAGAGAATAAAATTATCGTTCGCTTTTGGATGATAGCAATCATTGCAAATTTATTAGCCTTAATTACTCTTAAAATTAGGTAGAAAAATGAAAGAGAAAAACTTTGCACTCTTTGGCTATGGCAAAACCACAAGAGCGATAGCAAACTATTTCAACAATCATTGTATCTTTTTTGATGATCAGGTTGAAAATTCCAAAGTTGATGAACATGGCAACATCATTCATCCTTCAAGCAAATATAACCCAAGTGATTTTGATTTTGCAATTACTACGCCTTCTCTAAAGCCTAATCACTTTTTAATTCAAAATACTCCAAATCTTTATAGTGAATATGACTTTTTTTTAAGCCCCACTTCACCTTTAAAGCCCAAAAAAATTCCTTTTTCTATTTGGATTAGTGGAACAAATGGCAAAACCACAACTACTCAAATGCTTACCCATCTTTTAAAAGATAAAGGTGCCATTAGCGGAGGCAATATTGGAACACCGCTTGCAACTTTAGATCAAAGCGCTCCTATTTGGATACTTGAGACCAGCTCTTTTACTTTGCATCATACAAAAAAAGCAAGCCCAAATATCTATTTACTTTTACCCATAACTCCAGATCATCTTGCATGGCACAATGGAGAGCCAAACTATATCAAAGATAAACTCTCACCTTTGCTTCGCATGAAAGAAGGTGAACTTGCTCTGATTCCAAAAGGGCTTCCGTTGCCAAAAAGTAGTGCATTTATTCTAGAGTATGGAACACCGCAAGATATTGCAAATTTTTTTGATATCAAGATGAATAAAATCAACTTTGAAGGCGCTTTTTTACTTGATGCTCTTATTGCACTTGCCGCTACAAAAGTGCTGTTTGACGAAATCAATTACGATGCAATCAATGCTTTCAAGCTTGATAAACACCGCCAAGAAGAAATAATTGATAAATTTGGAAGAATTTGGATTAACGATAGCAAAGCGACTAATCTTGATGCAACGCTTAGTGCTATTAAGCGCTTTGGTAAGAAAAAAATGCATTTAATTATTGGTGGAGATGATAAAGGTGTTGATTTAACCTCACTTTTTAAAGAATTTACAAAATATAATATCACTCTTTATACAATAGGTTCAAATCAAGAAAAATTAGTTACGTTAGCAAAAGAGTTTCAAATCCCTTTTATAGCTTGCTCAGACTTAAAAAATGCCATAAAGCAAATTCATAAAATTCATAATAAAGAAAGTATCGCTCTTTTATCTCCAGCTGCAGCAAGCTTGGATCAATTTAGCTCTTATAAAGAAAGAGGTGAAAAATTTAAAGAATATATTAAAGCTTTACAATGAAGACTTTTATACTCTTTGCTACGATTTTTTTCTCTTTACAAGCTGCTTCTATTACAAATTTTAGGCTTGAACACTTTTGTATCAAATCTCAAAAAAACCAATTTTTTATCTATCGAAGCTTTTTATTAAATAATACTCAAAGTTATTTAGCTCTCAATACCACTACGCTTGAAACAAAAATTCTCAAATCTCCCTTAGCAAATCCTTCCCCTTGTAATTATGATAGTCGCTATTTTCAACTTTTACATTTAGAAATCAATAAGCCCTATCCTCTCCAAAATGATGGCTTTATTCAAAGCAAAAATGGCATAATAATTACCACCGATTTATGCCCTTCATCAAAAAAAGGTTTTGAAAAAAGACTTTATAAAGCACTTTTTCAAAACTTTCCAAATCCAGTTCCTGTTACTCTTTTTATTACAAAAAGATGGATTATAAAACATAAAAAAGCTTTTCATACCCTTCTTTTATGGGAGAAAGAGAGAAAACTCTCAATTACTTGGGGCAATCACACTGCTTATCATCACTATTTTCCCAAAAGACCCTTAAAAGAGAATTTCGTTTTAGCAAAAAACGAAAATTTAGTTAACGATGTAACCAATTTAGAAATAACGCTCTTAGAACATGGCATCACTCCATCTATTTTCTTTCGTTTTCCAGGACTTGTTTCTAATAAAAAAAGCGCTCTAACCATTGCCTCTTTAGGCTACATAATCGTTGGCTCAAATACATGGCTTGCAAAAGGAGAAAAACTCAAACAAAATTCCATTATTTTAGTTCATGGCAATAAAAACGAAGCAAAAGGCGTTGATATTTTGCTTAAACTCATCAAAGAAAAAAGAATAACACAAATTAGTGATATAAAAAGTGCATTTTAAGCTTAATTTAAGAAAAAGCAGGTAAAATTACGCCTACAAACAAACGGCACGGTAGCTCAGTCGGTAGAGCAAGGGACTGAAAATCCCTGTGTCGGCGGTTCGAATCCGTCCCGGGCCACCATTTTATCCTCCCTCTTTTATATTTCATTCCCATTTTTTACTATATCAATACCAAAACTTTTTCTCAGTTTCATTAATGCTTTATCTATCTTTTTTTGTTTTGTATCTTCCTCAATCGTTAAAAGTGATGGAGTCTGCTCTTTTGCAAAATTACTTACCCAAACTCTTATTTTCATAACTCCAGCAAGCTCGCTACTATGACTTTGAACTACTTTTTTAAATTCCTTTTTTAAAAGGGATTCACTAAAAATTCTATTACTTCTTATGCTAAATTTTATCTTTTTGCCATCATCTAAATAAAATTTTATTCCAAATTTTGTAGGATTTACATCTGCTAAATGCACCATAAAAGCAATATGTCTTGCCATAATTACAACTCTTCGTTCAATCTCATTTATATCATAAAGAGCATCAAAAGTTCTTCCAAGTCCAATTGATTTTTTTGCACTTTTTAGAGTAATTTCGCCATTATTCTCATCGCAAACTCTATTATAAAGCTCAATTCCTGGCAATTTCCAAGCATATAAAATTTTTTTGCTTTGACAAAGTTCTCCAAGTGTTTTTATTCCATAACGTCTCAATCTCTTGCTAAAACCTTTACCAATTCCGGGGAATTGTTCTATTGGAATATCTTTGATAAATTCATAATGATTTTTTACTTCATAAACTCCAAAAGGTTTAGCAAACTCAGTCGCTAACTTTGCAATATATTTTGCTTTTGCAATGCCAATTGAAACTGGTAATTTAAACTGCTTAAAAATTTCTTCTTGCAACTCTTTTGCAACCTCAAAGGCTCTTTCTTGCTCTATCCATCCATCAACATTACCAAAAAACTCATCAATACTATATTGCTCAACTTGAGGAATTTGTTTTTTTAAAAATAAAAAAAGCATTCTTGAGAGTTTATGATAGAGTGGATAATTTGCTGGAACTACAACCATTTGAGGGCAAAGCTGCAATGCTTTTGCAATTGCCATTCCCGTTTTAACCCCGCATGCTCTTGCTTCATAACTTGCTGTCGTAATTATACCTCGTATCTTTTTTTTGCCATCTGCTCTATCAACAAAATAATTTTCAAACGTTTTTTTATAATTATTATGAAAAACAGGCGTTACAAAAGCTCCACTATTAATTTGCAACAGTTTTATCTTATTTCGCTCTCTATCAAAAATTTCCAAATTACTTCTACTTCCAACTGCTGCTGGTTTGTTTAAAAGTTTTGGATTTTTACTTCGTTCTGCAGAAATAAAAAAGCTATCAATATCAATATGGAAAAACATAAAAAGATTATAGCATTTAATAATGAAGAAAAGCACTAAAAAGGGCAAAAGCCCTTTTTATTAATAATACTCCATCATTTCATCTAAAATTTCATTTGGAAGCTTATCAAAGTTAAGATATTTATAAACTTGGGCTTGTTTTTCTGGAGTAATTTTTTTAGCAACAATTTCTAAATACTCCTCTTTTGTTGGAATACGCCCAAGCAATGCTACAACTGCCGCAAGCTCAGACGAACCAAGATAAACTTTAGCACCCCTACCCATACGGTTATCAAAGTTTCTCGTACTTGTAGAGAAAACTACAGCATTATCTCTTACTCTTGCTTGGTTCCCCATACACAGTGAACATCCAGGAATCTCAGTTCTTGCTCCTGCAGCTCCAAAGATTGCATAATAGCCCTCTTCTCTTAATTCAATCTCATCCATTTTTGTTGGAGGAGCAATCCAAAGTCTAGTATTAACTGGTCCTTCACCTTTTAGCACTTCTCCAAGTGCTCTAAAAAGCCCAATATTTGTCATACAGCTTCCAACAAACACCTCATCAACTTTTTTCGGGCGTCTCTCATCTGCTAATACTTCGCTAAGTGTTGCAACATCATCTGGATCATTTGGACATGCAACAATTGGCTCAGTTATCTCATTTAAATCTATCTCAATTACTGCTGCATACTGGGCATCTTTATCTGCTTCTAAAAGTGTTGGATTAGCAAGCCACTCTTCCATTTTTTCTTTGCGGCGTTTGAGTGTTTCTTTATCTTCATAGCCATGTTCAATCATTTTCTCAATCAATTTTACATTTGATTGTAAATACTCAATAATTGGCTCTTTATTTAATTTTACAGTACAAGCTGCCGCACTACGCTCTGCACTTGCATCGCTTAATTCAAATGCTTGCTCAACTTTTAAGTTTTCAAGTCCTTCAATTTCTAAAATGCGTCCTGCAAAAATATTCTTTTTACCCTTTTTCTCAACTGTTAACAAACCTTGCTTAATTGCATAATATGGAATTGCATTTACAAGGTCTCTAAGAGTGATTCCTGGTTGCATTTCACCTTTAAAGCGAACAAGTACAGATTCAGGCATTGTTAAAGGCATCATTCCAGTAACTGCAGCAAATGCTACAAGGCCACTTCCTGCTGGAAAGCTAATTCCAATAGGAAATCTTGTATGGCTATCTCCACCAGTTCCTACAGTATCTGGAAGCACCATTCTATTGAGCCAACTATGAATTACCCCATCTCCAGGTCTTAATGCTACCCCTTTTCTTTGAGTCCAAAATGGAGGCAAAGTGTGTTGCAACTGGATATCAGCTGGTTTTGGATAAGCTGCAGTATGACAAAAGCTTTGCAATACAAAATCAGCTCCAAAGCTAAGTGCAGCTAATTCCTTAATCTCATCTCTTGTCATTGCACCAGTTGTATCTTGGCTTCCAACAGTTGAAACTTGCGGCTCAACATACATTCCAGGTCTTACACCCTCAAGCCCACACGCTTTTCCAACAATTTTTTGAGCAAGTGTATATCCACCTTTGCTACCTTGGGGTTGCTCTGGCTTAATAAATACATCGCTTGGTCCTAAGCCTAAAGCCTCTCTTGCTTTAGCAGTTAAGCCTTTTCCAATAATAAGTGGAATTCTACCACCTGCTCTTACCTCATCTGGCAATGTATTTGGTCGAAGTTTAAAAGTGCTAACTACTTCACCATTTTTCTCAATTACTCCCTCATATGGCTTAATTGTAATAACATCAGCCGTTTCAAGCTTATCAACTGGAGCCTCAATTGGAAGTGCACCTGAATCTTGTGCAGTGTTAAAGAAAATTGGAGCAATGATTGAACCAATAATAATACCACCAGTTCTTTTATTTGGAATTCCTTCAATATCTTTTCCAAAATGCCATTGCACTGAGTTAATTCCAGATTTTCTACTACTTCCTGTTCCTACAACATCTCCAACAAATGCAAGTGGATATCCTTTTTTCTTAAGCTCTTCAATTGTTTCAAGCGGTTTTTCCATTCTAGCTTGTAGCATTGATTGAGCGTGCAATGGAATATCTGCTCTTGTAAATGCTTCGCTTGCTGGGCTTAAATCGTCTGTATTTGTCTCACCTGGAACTTTGTAAACTACTGCAGTAATTTCTTCTGGCAGCGGTTCTTTAGAAGTAAACCATTCAGCATTTGCCCAAGACTCAATCACCTCTTTTGCAAACTCATTACCCTCATCCATCAATCGTTTTACATCATTAAAAGCATCATAAACTAAGATTGTGTGTTTAAGCTCATTGGCTGCTGCTTTTGCAATTTCTTTATCTTCGCTTTTTAATGCTTCTACAAGTGGACCAACATTAAATCCACCATGCATTTTTCCTAAAATTTTAATTGCATCAAGCGGAGTTATAACTTCTGATTTTGCTTTACCTTGCACAATATCATTTAAAAATGCCGCTTTTACATAGGCTGCATCATCAACACCTGCTGGAACTCTATTTTTTAATAAATCAAGCAAATATTCTGGCTCTTTTACTGGAGACTCTTTTAACAATTCTACAAGTTCAGCAGTTTGTTTTGCTGTTAATGGAAGTGGCGGTATATTAAGCTTTGCACGTTCCTGGGTATGTTTTTTATATTCTTCAATTAGTGACATTCACAACTCCTACAAAAGTTTTTTGATAACTTATATTAACAAAAAAGATATTTTAGACTTATAAATAGTAACGCTCTTTTTATAATCAACTGAAAATAGTGTAACTTTATGATACATATAAAAGGGATAGTTAGAAAAAATCAGAAGAAATAAAAAGATATATTCCCTTTAACTTTTTTATCACTTGTGTAGAAAGTTAACAATCATTTTTTCTTTTTAGTTTTCTTTTTTTTCTTTCTAAAAAGATGATATCTTTTTTTTTCAAGCATTGCCTCTACATAACTTTGATCAGCTTTTTTTACATCTACCCACAGCCCCGAAGGCACTCGTATTTCAAGTTTGTTCTTATTTCTTAATTTTTGTATCTCTTTTGGTTTTAAAACTTCTAAAAGAGGAGAAAAATCAAGCTTATCCAGTTGAATATCTTTTAAGTAAAAAAGAGTTTGCTTGTTAAAATTTCCCCACCCTGCTACACCTTCTTTATTAAAAGGCACCTCATATCCATTTTTAAATCGAACAATCAAACTGTAATAGTGTTCATCAAACACTTCTACAATTTTACCCTTGCCAAATATAAGCCCAAAAACCTTATCACCTGCTTTTGCATTGTCAAAATAGGCCATTGCTCCTCCTATATTAAAATCTCTCTTACACCTTTTGCATTTGGAGGACTAAGCACGCCTGTTTTTTCAAGTTGTTCAATAATATTGGCTGAGCGGTTATATCCAATTTGCAATCTTCTTTGTAAGTAAGAAATAGAAGTTTTTTTCTCTGTTAAAACAATCTCTTTTGCTTTTTCATAAAGCGGATCTAAATTGGCAATATTTACTTCTCCTTCTGCTTCTCCACCTTCTTGAACCAAATAACTCTCATCATATACTGGTTTTTGCTGTGCTTTTAAAAACTCTACAACGCGCTCAATCTCTTCTTCTGTGTTCCATGGCCCATGAATTCTAACAAGTCCACTAATTCCAGGAGGCGTAAAAAGTGCATCTCCACGTCCAAGCAAAGCCTCAGCTCCCATTGTATCTAAAATAACTTTTGAATCTATCTTTTGCCCTACTTTGTAACTAAGTCGTGCTGGCAAGTTTGCTTTAATAAGCCCTGTGACCACATCTACACTTGGGCGCTGTGTTGCTACAATAATATGAATTCCAGAAGCTCTTGCCATTTGTGCAAGACGTGCAATGGAATATTCTACCTCTTTTCCAGCAGTCATCATTAAATCAGCCAACTCATCAATAATGACAACAATAAAAGGCAAAGTTGCAAAGCCTTCTTTTTTGGCTTTTTGGTTATAGTTATCAATATTTTTAACCTTCTCTTTTGCCATAAGCTGATAGCGTCGCTCCATCTCTTTAACCAAATTAGCGAGTGCCGTTACCGCTTTTTTTGGTTCAATGATAACTGGCGTTAATAAATGTGGAATATCGTTATAAATTGAGAATTCAAGCATCTTTGGATCAATTAATATAAGCTTTAAATTTTCAGGCGAATTGCGATAAAGCAAAGATAAAATCATTGCATTAATTCCAACTGATTTACCACTTCCGGTAGTTCCAGCAATTAGTAAGTGAGGTAACTTTTGTAAATCAGTAACAAAGGGTTTTCCAACAATATCTTTTCCAAGCGCAACAGTTAAAGGAGATTTTGCCTTTTGAAAAATATCGCTCTCAAGTATTTCTCTTAGATAAATTGTTTCAAACTCATCATTTGGAATCTCAATTCCAACAACATTTCGTCCTGGAATTGGTGCTTGAATACGAATTGTCTCAGCACTAAGAGCCATTGCTAAATCATCTTGTAAATTTAAAATTTTTGATACCTTTACATGCGGAGCCGGCTTAAATTCAAAAGTAGTTACAAGTGGTCCTGTATAGGTTCTTACAACATCTCCATCAATTTTAAATAGACGCAACTTTTCTAAAAGCTCTTTGATTTTTCTATCAATTTCTGCTTCGTTTACTTTGTGTTTGCTTTTTGGAGGCTTTTGTAAAAAGTCCAGTTTGGGTAATTCAAAATTTGTGGGCTTTTCTACTTTGCCAAGTTCAATTTGTTCTAAAATCTTTTTATTCTCTTCAAGCTCCTCAACTAATATGCTTGTGCCTTCTTTTTGATTTTGCTCTTTTTCTTGGCTTTTTATAGTCTCTTTGGCTTTTGAAGATTCTTTAGCTTTTTGAGACTCTTTTGCCTCAACTTCAATCGTCTCTTTTTTTGGCAAGCTTTGTTTCTTTTTGGGTAAGGCTTTTGCTTTTTGCACTCTTGCTTGTTTTGGCGTTGGTATTGAAGGAGTGATATCTATTATATCATCACCCTTTTTTATTGGATTTAAAAGCGTGCTAACTTTCTCAACAAAACCTTGCCATCGCTTTTTAAGTTGCAATTTTTTAAAAAAGCTTACAATATCTTTATGAATGTTTTTATTAATAATAAAAAGTGCTAAAGTAAAAGTAAGAGTAAAAAGTAAAAACACACCCGCTTTTCCAATATAAGGCATTAAAGAAATAAATAAAATATTACTTAAAAAGCCAGCATTTTCTTTAGAAAAAAGCAAGGCTTGTAAAATCAAAAGAGAAACAAAAAGTAAACTCCATCCTACATAAATTTCACTTTTATCTGCACTTTTTGGCATTTTATAAATTTTATATGCAGGAATTAGGACGATAATAAAAATAATGTAAGCCAAATAGCCAAAAATAGCTACATTTAAATTACCTATCTCTTTTCCAATTGCACCAACAATTTCTGAATTTCTAAAAATAGTAGAAAAGAGCAGATACATTACAATTGTAAAAGTAGTTGCTAATGCAATCAAATTTTATTCTCCAAACTTTTTGTTATATTATATCATATGAAAATATGAGTTTGATTAAATGCTCCATCTTCCTCAAACTCCCTTATTCAAGGGCTTTCTTCAAAGAATGAGCCTTTTTACTTAAATTTTTTAAAAATTTGCAAAATTATATTTCAAATTGACATTTTTTTTTAGCAAGTTTCATTTATTGGTTATATTTTTGATATAGAAAATTTTTTTGCAAGGATAAACAATGAAAAAATCGATGCTAGTTCAACAAATTGCTGAAAAAACGGCACTACCTAAGAGTGAAGTTGAAATTATCATCAACACAATGTTAGATACTATCACTGATGCTCTTAAAAATAGAGAAGCAGTTTCTTTTATTGGTTTTGGCTCTTTTGTTCCAGTCAAAAAGAATGCAAGAGAAATTTATATTCCAGGAACGACAAAAAAAGTAAAAGTAGAAGAAAAGTATGGTATTCGCTTTCGCCCAAGTAAAAAGCTTAAAATGATTATTGAAGAAGCAGGCAAAGAAGAGTAAGCTCTTTGCTTGCATGGTTTTGCTATTCCCCTCTTTGCTTTGCTCTCCTTCATGCGTTTCCCTTTTTGTTAAATAATAAAGAGGGGAATACTAAAGCTATTTAAACTTCTTTTAACAAAATATTTATTACAATTTCAATCTCTTAAGCCTCGGTGGTGAAACTGGTAGACACGCTAGACTCAAAATCTGGTGGGCTTTGCCCGTGTCGGTTCGAGTCCGACCCGAGGTACCACTGCTTTAATCTTTTTTTGTTATACTCCAAAAAAGCAAATCCAAAGGTTATATGTTGAAGCTTTTAGTAGCAATTACTGGTGCAAGTGGAGCACATTTGGGATTAGAATTTATTCGTTACCTTCCAAAAGAGATAGAGCCTTTTTTAATAATTAGTGATAATGCCAAAAAAGTTTTTGAAAAAGAGTATCCGAGTATTGATATTTTTGATACAAATGATATTGCTGCAGCACCAGCAAGTGGTTCGTTTAGAGTTGATGCTACAGCTATCATTCCATGCTCAATGAATACATTAGCTAAAATTGCTGTAGGTATCAGTGATAATCTTGTAACACGAGCTGCCTTAGTTGCAATAAAAGAGCAAAAAAAACTCCTTTTAGCCCCAAGAGAGATGCCACTAAGTCCCATTTCGCTTGAACATATGAGTAAACTTGCCAATCTTGGCGTTATTATTGCTCCACCAATTCTTGCATACTATTCGCAAATTAAAACTCTTAAAGATTTAGAGAAGTTTTTAATTGGCAAATGGTATGATGCACTGGGAATTGAGCATAATCTCTTTAAAAGATGGGAGTAGTTTATGAAAAGAGCAATTTATCCAGGAACCTTTGATCCAATTACCTTAGGACATCTTGACATCATTAAAAGAGCATGTAAAATATTTGATGAAATTATTGTTGCAGTTGCCAAAAATAAAGAAAAAAAGCCTCTTTTTTCTTATGAAAAACGCATTCAACTTGCACAAAAAGCGTGCAAAGAGTATCCAAAAGTAAAAGTGATTGGCTTTGAAGGATTATTAGTTGATTTAAGCAACGAATTAAAAGCTAATACAATTATAAGAGGATTAAGAGCTGTGAGTGATTTTGAATATGAACTGCAAATGGGATATGCTAATGCATCGCTTAAAAGTGAACTTGATACAATCTATCTTATGCCAAGTTTGCAATATGCTTTTATTAGCTCTTCAATTGTAAGAGCCATCTTAAAATATGGAGGCAAAATCGATCATCTTGTGCCAAAAGCAATTATTAATGATTTAAAGGAATAGCATGTATGTAGCAATAGAAGGAATTGATGGATGTGGCAAGAGCACACAAATTGCACTCTTAAAAGAAAAATATCCTGATGCAATTATAACAAAAGAGCCAGGGGGCACAAAACTTGGAGAAAAATTGCGAGAGATTTTGCTTTTTGAAAATATTAGTAAAAAAGCTGAATTGATGCTCTTTTTAGCTGATAGAGCTGAGCATTTTAGCAAAGTAATAAAGCCAAACTTAAATAAACTTGTCATTTCAGATAGAAGCTTTCTCTCAGGTATTGCTTATGCCTTAGCAAACGAAGAGCTTAAACTTGATTTTTTAATTAAGCTCAATCGATTTGTCTTAGAAGATACCCTCCCTCAAAAAATGATTCTTTTTGAAATTAGCAAAGAAGAGCTTATAAAACGACTGAGCGCAAAAGAGCAAGATAGTATTGAGCAAAGAGGAATTGAGTATTTAATGCAAATTCAAAAAAATCTCTTTGAGATTGCCACTTCTTTAAAACTTGATTTTTTAAAAGTTGATGCAAGCTCTCCTATTGATACAATCCATAAGCAAATTGTTTCTTATCTCAAGGTATAATTTTGCAATTTTTCCCTAAAGGTTTAAAATGAAAGCACTTCGAGGAATGAAAGATATTGCCTTTGAAGAGGCAAAAAAGTATCTTTATTTTTTAGATATAGCAAGCAATATTGCTAAAAATTATGGTTTTAGTTATGTAGAAACTCCCATTTTAGAAGAAACAAGCCTTTTTAAGCGCTCAGTTGGTAATAGTAGTGATATTGTTAATAAAGAGATGTATCAATTTATCGATAAGGGCGGACATGATGTTTGCTTACGCCCAGAAGGAACAGCTGGGGTTGTGCGCTTTTTTATTAGCAATAAACTTGATAGAGTGCAACAAAAATATAAGTTTTTTTATTATGGACCAATGTTTCGTTATGAGAGACCTCAAAAAGGGCGCTTTCGAGAGTTTCATCAATTTGGATGCGAAAGCTTTGGCGAAGCAAGCGTTTTAGAAGATTATACGATTATTGAAATGATTGATGCCATTTTAAAAAAGCTTAATATTGCTTATACGTTAGAGATTAACTCACTTGGGTGCAATGAGTGTATGCCAAGTTATAAAGAGCGCTTAGTTAATTTTTTAGAAGATAAAAAAGAAAAACTTTGCCAAGATTGTCAAAGAAGAATTACAACAAATCCAATTCGAACGCTTGATTGCAAAAATAACGATTGTAAAACTATTTTACAAGAAGCTCCAAAATTGCCTGAGTATTTATGCAACAATTGTAAAAAAGATTTTGAACTCTTGCAAAAGCTCCTTAAAGAAAATAACATTACTTTTACAATCAATCCAAAACTTGTTCGCGGACTTGATTATTATAATAAAAGTGCATTTGAATTTGTTAGCAATGAACTTGGTGCTCAAGGTGCAATTGCTGGAGGTGGACGATATGATAAATTGGTTGAATATTTAGGAGGCAGGGCAACTCCAGCAGTTGGATTTGCTATTGGAATTGAAAGAATTATTGATTTAATCAAATTGCCAAATGAACCAAGAGAGGGCTTTTATTTTGGAGCAATGAATGATGAAGGAGTAGAAAAACTTCTTCCTTTAGTAAAAGAAATACGAAAAAACAAAAAAGCCATTTTAGAATACACTCCTAAAAAGCTTAAGGCTCATCTAAAAGCTGCCGATAAAGTTAATGCCAAATATTGTGTTTTTATTGGTGAAGATGAGTTACAAAACGATACACTTTGGCTTAAAGATTTAGAGCAAAAAGAAGAAAAAATTTTAACTACTCAAGAGTTTTTACAAATGCTAAAGTAGCAATTTAGTATAATTTTTGACAAAATCACAAAGGACTCAATTATGATTTCAAAAGAGCAATTTTCTCAAAGGATCAACGCCCTCTCTCCATCAATTACCATCGCAATTTCAACGTTAGCAAGAGAATTAAAAGCGCAAGGCAAAGATGTTTTAAGTTTTTCTGCAGGTGAACCAGATTTTGATACTCCAGCCAAAATTAAAGAAGCTGCAATTGCTGCAATAAAACAAGGTGCTACAAAATATACTGCAGTTGCTGGAATTGTTGAATTGCTTGAAGCAATCGTTTTTAAATTAAAACGCGATAACAATTTAGAGTATAAAAAAGAGCATATCTTAGTTAGCAACGGCGCAAAGCAATCACTTTTTAATATAACTCAAGCATTGCTTGATGAAGGAGATGAGGTTATCATTCCAGCTCCATATTGGGTAACCTACCCTGAACTTGTTAAATATGCTGGAGCTACGCCTGTTATTGTTGATACTTGTGAGAGACATGGATTTAAAATTACTCCAAAAGAGCTCGAAGATGCAATAACACCAAAAACAAAAATGCTTATTTTAACGAGTCCTTCAAATCCAACAGGAGCTGTTTATTCGAAAGAGGAGCTGCAAAATTTAGCCAAAGTGCTTGAAGGCACTGATATTATAGTAGTTAGTGATGAAATGTATGAAAAACTCCTTTTTGATGGTACCGAGTTTACTTCAGCTGCAGCAATTAGTGAAGATATGTATCAAAGAACCATTACTGTAAACGGGCTTAGTAAATCGGTTGCTATGACTGGATGGAGGATGGGATATTTAGCAACTCCAAATGAAGAGTTGGTAAAAAATATGATTGCTTTGCAATCTCAAAGCACATCAAATATCAATTCAATTACACAATATGCATCAATTCCGGCACTGCTTGGAGAAGTTGATGAAGATATTGAAAAGATGCGTCAAGCATTTGAAATGCGAGCGCACACTGCAGTAAAACTATTTAATGCAATTGATGGAATTAGTGTAAGCAAACCTAAAGGCGCTTTTTATCTTTTTGTAAATATTCGTGATTTAACCAATAACTCAATGGAATTTTGCGAAAAATTATTACAAAATTATGGGGTTGCAGTTGTTCCTGGCATTGGCTTTGGAAAAGAGGGTTATTTTCGATTTTCATTTGCTACTGATATGGTTACAATTAAAGAAGGTATTCGAAGAATTGAAAAATTTGTAAAAAAGTTCTATAATTAGACAGCTTTTGACGCATCAATATCTTATAATTAGAAAAAAATTTAAAAGGATAGCTGATGCGTCAAATGTTTCTTCTTTTTTCTCATAATTTAACATTTGAACAAATTGAAGATGCTAAAAAAAATTGGAATATAACAAATTTTATACCTTTACCAAACGAATTGCAAGAGCTATGGTCTAATATTCCACCTAATGTAAAAGATATAGAAGAATATTTGGAGCCAATTTATAATTGGTTAGCAAAAAATTCAAAACAAGACGATCTTGCCCTCATACAAGGGGATTTTGGCGCCACGTGCAAAATGGCTGCATTTGCTAAAAATATAGGATTAATTCCTGTATATGCTACAACCAAACGAAACGCCATTGAAAAAATTGTAGATGGTAAAATAATTAAGACAAGTACATTTGAGCATATTATGTATAGAAAATTTTAGTCGAATATGCTCAATTTGCAACTTAGATTGCTTCTTTTGTCTATTTTTCTTTTTATAATTGCTCCTAAAAAAAGGATAGTCAATGCAAAATAAAGAAGCAATCTTAAGTAACACGCTTGTGTTTGAAACCCTTGGAGAGCCTCAAAAGGCAAGAGAGTTTAAATTAAAACACTTAAAAAAGTGGGGTTTTGATTTAATTTTTGGCAAAAAAAATAAGAAAGAGTGCTATTTTAGTTTTGCCAATAAAAAAGAAGGAGATATATTTAGCCATGAAGAAAATGAATATGAAGTTGTCTCTATCTTAAAAGAACTTCCTAAAAACACCAAACTTTTAGCTCATATTTCTATGATAGAAGGAAAAGCCTATTTAATCGTTAATCTATTAAAAGATGAGACAGAAGAAGAGATCTTAAAAATAGAAACAGCAAAAGTGCTTTTGGCCTTTTTAAAAAAGCATAAACTCCCAAAAATTATTGAAAGTATCAAAAGTATAGGCAGTGCTACAAATTTAGTTAAAGGTGAGAGCAAAGAAGGTATTCCAAAAAGTTTTGAAGAGCTTCCTCCACTTCCAAGAAGATTTTTAAGAGAAGCAAAAAAAATTGAAAAAAAGATGGGCTTTGGAAGAATTACATTACAATATTTTGGAAAAAATAAAGATAAAAAAGATAGATTCTATCTTGAATGGCTCATTCCAACAATTGCACTTTTTGATGAAGCAATTGCTCAAAAAATCGATAAAACCTTAGCGGAGTTTGCATAATGTTACTTGCATGGAATGCTATTTTACCTTATAAAAAAGAGTTTTTACAAGATGAAAAAGGCTTTTTCTTGCCAAAAGAAGAAATAATAAAAGCTTTACAATCGGCATATATTTTTTATACTCTCAAAAAAGAAAAAAGTATTGAACACAAAGCTAATAAATTAATAAATGAACATAAAGGATCACTTAAAGAGTTAGTGCAAAAAATTCAAGATTTAGTATTGCAAAAGCATCAATTTAATATTACATTAGAAGATAGAATCTATCTTCCAAAAGAAGGTATAAATAAAGTTTTAATAAAGGTATATGACCCAGAAAATAAAAGATTTTCTCATACTTTTACAACACAAATTTTTAAAGGAATCATCCCGTTACAAATTGAAAACATTGCCCCTTATAAAGCAGCTCTTGATTCATTTTCAAGAGCATTGGCTGAGTTTGAACATAAAAAACTCAAACTTACTCCTCTTGAAGATGTCATTACTAATATACAAAATCAAATTGCTAATGAATGGGAATATACTTTAAGGCTTGGCAATTGGGATGAAGGAAAAAGAGATTTTTTTTATTTTTGGCGTTTTAAAGAATTAAGAAAAAAACTTTTTGAAAATGAATCAATCTTTTTAGATAAAATTTATTATATCCCCAAATTTGGGGAACTTTGTGGGTGGAGTGAATATCGGTAAAATTATGGAAGCACTATACCTTTTATCATAAAATAAATTGCTGCACTCATAATTGCAGCAGCTGGCACAGTAATAAGCCAAGCTGCAACAATTTTTTTCACTGCTTCTCTTTTAACAAATTGCTCTTTTTTTGCCTTTTTAAAATCTTTTTTTTCTTTTTTAATTTGAGCTTCTAATTCATCAATTTCATTATAAAGCTCAACAATTTTTTTATAATCTTCTTTTTCTTTATTGGTTTTACTTAAAAAAAGCTCTAACTCCTCTTGTAACTTAAGTAACTTTTCTTTATCGGTTTTTAATTTACTCTCCACTGTCAAAACCCAATTACTATCGCTAACATTAAGCCACTCTCGTAAAAACCCTACTCCAAAAACTGCACCCACAGCAATATGAGTCGAACTAACAGGCAATCCAAGTTGTGAAGCAATAATAACAGTCAAAGCAGCAGCCAATGCAATACAAAAGGCTCTTACTTGATCAAGCTCTGTAATTTCACTCCCAACAGTTTTAATAAGCTTTGGTCCATAAAGTGCAAGACCTACTGATATTCCAAGCCCTCCAACAGCCATAACCCATAATGGAATTGGTGCTTTTTGATTTACTACTCCATTTACTACAACATCATTAATTCCTGCAAGTGGTCCAACAGCATTTGCCACATCGTTTGCACCATGAGCAAAACTAAGCAATGCTGCAGAAAAAATAAGTGGAATTGTAAAAAGTGTATTCACACTTGTTCTTGAATTATCAAGATTGCTTGCTGCATTTTTAATTGCTTTTTTGATAAAGAAAAAGGCAACCACAGCCACAATTAAACCTATAAAAGCTGCTACTGGAAAACTTAACTTCACAATATGCTTTAATCCTTTCAATACTATATAGGTGGCAAATGCCCAAGTCATTACAGATATCAAAATAGGCACATATTTTTTAGCTGCCTCTTTTTTATCTTCTTGGTAAATAATTTTCTTTTTAATAAAATATAAAAATAATGCAGCAATTATCCCACCAAAAAATGGAGAAATCACCCAGCTTGCAGCAATTTTTCCCATTGTTGGCCAATTTACAGTCCCAAACCCGGCAATTGCAATACCAGAGCCCATTACCCCACCAACAATTGAATGCGTTGTAGAAACTGGAGCACCAATTGAAGTTGCAAAATTAAGCCACAAAGCTGCACTCAAAAGTGCAGCTGTCATTGCCCATATAAAAACTTGCGGATTTTTTACAGCTGATATATCAATAATCCCTTTTTTAATGGTTCCTACAACATCAGCCCCAGCTATTAGTGCTCCCGATGCTTCAAAAATTGCTGCAATTACAATTGCCCAAAACATTGTAAGTGCTCCACTTCCAACTGCAGGACCAACATTATTTGCTACATCATTAGCACCAATATTCATAGCCATATAGGCACCAAAAATAGCACCAATTATTAAAAAGGTATTATTTTCAATGTTACCTTTTGTTACAACAATCCAAAGATAAACAACGACCATAAACAAAAGAGCCGCTGCCAATCTTGCAAGAGAAACCCTCGCACTTTTACTCCCACCTTTGCTAAAAGATTTTAAATCCATCTGCCACCTTTAAATACTTTTTATCAAAATTATAACTTTTATTGTTTAAAAAGTTATCAATATATTTATTTTACTTACAATTTTTGATAAATTGTAAAGAGAGTAATAATTTTGTATAATTGTTTTTTTTGAAGAACAAAATACTTTTTGTATAACAATCATAAATTATTCATTGGATTTACTTAATCAATAATTACAAAGTTTTTTTTTAGTAATTCATTGATTTTTTTTGCGTGAGTATATTGATTATT
>JALVTH010000022.1 GCA_027036015.1 Campylobacteraceae bacterium | reverse complement strand
CTTTAAATCTATTCTCAAACCATTTTTGAAAATCTTCTAAAGCGTTATTTTGAAAAAGCATATAAAGCTCATACAAATAATTTGCAGAAAAAGGCTCTAATGAAGTATTGAGTCTAAAAAAACTTCTTTTTTCATAAATACTTTTAAAAAGGGTTTTTAATTCACTTGGCTGCTTTAAAGCAAGATTTGGATTGTATTGTTTTAGCCATCGATATGATACTGCATGAAAAGTCCCTGCTTCAATTTTTTCAACCAAAGAGGCTGGAAAATATCTTTTTAATCTACTAATCATTTCTGCAGCAGCTTTATTAGTAAAAGTTAAAAGCAATATATGTTCAGGATTAATATTATTTTGCAAAAGATAAGCTATTCTTCCTACAATTGTAGAAGTTTTTCCAGTACCAGCACTTGCTATGATTAAATTTTTGCCAAAAGGAGCCCGAGCAGCTTGAAGCTGCTGAGGATTGAGGTGGCGTAAGGGCATTAAAGATTTTGCCCAAGAATATAATAAGTATTTTTATTTGGAACTTTTTCTAAGGTAATTTTATATTTTTCAGCCCATTTTTTAATAATTTCTTCAAACTCTTTAATTTCGTTTTCGTCAGCTGAATTGCATTTTAATTTTAGATATGGTTTAGAATTAGACATTGCAACAGCTGCATCTACTTTTTTTAATTCATCATTTAAAGAAAAAAGATGTTTAGCAAAATCGTAAAAACCCTTTGTATTTTGTGCAATTGTTTCCATTTGTTTTTTTGTCGCATCGTTTACAGAATATCCTAATTGAATTAAGAGATTTTCTACATCAGCGTGAATACTCATAATAATCTTCCTTTTAAAAAATTTTTTGATTTTGAAATTGTATCAAAAAGAGTTAAATTATTTTAGTTTACCCAGCAAAATTTTATAATGTTTTAAATTTTGGAAAGCCTTTTCATATCTCCATCTTAAAACAAATTCAATAATTTCATTTTTACTTTCTTTAGATAGTGTCTCAGCTTTTCCAAAATAACCTAAAGAGATATTTTTTGCCTTTTTCTTTCCATTTTTATCTGGCTCATAAGTAATAGCTATAATTTGAACGTATTTACCTTCTCTAATCTCTCCAAAATCTTCTTCTTTTAGCCCTATTCCACTAATGTTCATTGCTTTATAAATAAAGAGTTTATCAACTTCACTTGCTTTCTTATCAATTTGTAGCTTTTTATATAGTTCTAACATTCTAACTAAATTCTCAAGTCTCACTCTATCGGAAGTTTCATCTATCTCTACGGTTTTAGCTAACTCTTGGGGGATTTTGCTAAGAAGTTTTTTATTAATACTCTCTATACTATCTTCAATAATGTTTTGCGCATCTATCGTTATTGCATCACTCTCTGACTCTACACTTTTTTTCTCTTCAATTTTTCTTTTCAATTTTTCATTAATCGATCGTAATCTCTCAAGAGTTACACTCATAACGCCCCCAAAATAAAAAATCTTAATACCAACTCATCGTTAATATTATCTAAATAACAGATTAACAAATTTTTTATTAAATATATCTAAAAATATGAATATTTTAATTACTTAATATGATATTTTTATTATGAAATATAATATTTTTCGCAATATTAATATAATTTAGCTAAAATTCAAAAACACTTCATAAAAAAGTAAACTTTTAATGATAGGTGGTTTAAATGGATTATTTAGAAATTGAAGGTGGTCATAAACTCTCTGGAGAAATTTCAATCTCAGGAGCAAAAAATGCTGCCCTACCCCTCATTGCTGCAGCTTTATTAAGCAATAAGCCAGTAACGCTCACAAATCTACCAAATGTTGTAGATATTAGAACGCTTTTAAAGCTCTTAGAAATGCTTGGCGCAAAAATCTCTCATAACGATACTACGGCTGTAATTGATTGCTCAAACATTAGTTCTACCAAAGCCGTGTATGAAATTGTCTCAAAGATGAGAGCTTCTATTTTAGTTTTAGGACCTTTACTTAGTCGATTTCATGAATGCTCAGTAAGTCTTCCAGGAGGCTGTGCCATTGGACAAAGACCAATTGATTTACATCTTAAAGCCATAGAAACACTTGGAGCAAGTGTAAATTTAGAACAAGGCTACGTCGTTGCAAAAGCTCCTAAAGGGCTTAAAGGCGATAAAATTATTTTTGATAAAATCACAGTTGGAGGAACTGAAAATGCCGTAATGGCTGCTGCTATGGCTCAAGGAGTAACCGAAATTATTAATGCTGCAAAAGAGCCCGAAGTTGTTCAACTTTGCCAAATGCTCAATATGGGTGGAGCTAAAATTGAGGGAATTGGCTCAAGTAAACTCAAAATTTATGGAACTGGTGGAAAGCCTCTTGAATTTAAAGAGCCAATAAGGGTTATTCCTGATAGAATTGAAGCAGGCACATATTTATGTGCTGGAGCAATTACTTATTCGAAAATTTCATTAAATAATGTAAATGTTGAGCATATTCAAGCAGTGCTTGATAAATTAGAAGCAATGGGATGTTCATTTGATATTAAAAACGATAAAATCACTTTACTCCCAGCAAAAGAGTTAAAAGGCGTTAATGTTGTTACTGCTGAATATCCAGGATTTCCAACAGATATGCAAGCTCAAATTATGGCTGTTGCAACAATTGCAAATAGCGAAAGCTTAATAGAAGAGCGTCTTTTTGAAAATCGTTTTATGCATGTAAGTGAACTAAATCGTTTGGGAGCTGACATTTGGCTCAAAGGAAACATTGCTGCCGTCAAGCCCGTTAAAGAGCTCAAAGGAGCTGACGTTATGGCAACAGATTTAAGGGCAAGTTCAGCTTTAGTCATTGCCGCGCTTGCAGCAAAAGGAATTACTCGAGTTAGAAGAATTTACCACCTTGATAGAGGATATGATAGATTAGAAGAAAAGCTATCAAGCTTAGGAGCAAAAATTGAGCGTAAAAAAGAGTAACTTTTTATAAGAGGAGTTTTGCTATAATCGCACTCAAATTTTTGAAGGTATAGGATGGATATGAAACGAACACACTATTGTGCTGAGATTAATGAAAATCATATAGGAGAAGAAGTAGTTGTAGCTGGTTGGGTTGCAAGTAGACGTGATCATGGAGGAGTAATATTTATTGATATTAGAGATAATGACGAAGTAGTTCAACTTGTATGCGACCCAGCTGATAGTAAACAAGCTCACGAAGTTGCAGATCAAGTAAGAGACCAATATGTAATTATTGCAAAAGGAAAAGTAAGAGCAAGAGGCGAAGGCCTTGAAAATCCAAAATTAAAAACGGGTAAAGTTGAAATTGTCGTAAACGAACTTAAAATTGAAAATCGTTCTCTTCCAATGCCATTTGATTTAAATGATCCAAAAGTAAATGAAGAGATTCGACTAAAATTCCGTTTTTTAGATTTACGAACACAAAAAATGCACAATATTTTTAAATTACGCTCTCAAGCAGCAATTGCAGCAAGAAATTCTTTGGTAAAACAAGGTTTTTTAGAAGTTGAAACTCCAATTTTAACCAAAAGCACACCTGAAGGTGCAAGAGATTATCTTGTTCCAAGTAGAGTTTTTCCAGGAGAGTTTTTTGCCCTACCCCAATCTCCACAACTTTTTAAACAACTTTTAATGGTTGCTGGATTTGATCGATATTTTCAAATTGCAAAATGCTTTAGAGATGAAGATTTGCGTGCTGATAGACAGCCAGAGTTTACCCAAATTGACGTTGAGATGAGCTTTTGCGATCAAGAAGATGTAATTAAAGTTGCAGAAAACTTGATTCGAGATATCTTTGAAGCGTGTGGAATGGGAGATAAGCTTCCACAAAAATTTGATCGCGTTACTTATGAAGAGGCAATGGAAAAATATGGAAGCGATAAACCAGATTTACGTTTTGATTTATCTATGGTAGAAGTTAGTGATATTTTTGAGCGCTCAAGTAATGAAATTTTTAGTTCTATTGCTAAAGATAAAAAGAAAAATCGAGTAAAAGCTCTTAAAGTTCCAAATGGAGATAATATTTTTAGCCGCCGTCAAATGAAGGGTTTTGAAGATTATGTAAGAAAATTTGGAGCTCAAGGGCTTGGCTATTTTCAATATAAAGAAGAAGGCCTTAAGGGACCTTTAACTAAATTTTTTAGTGAAGAGGATTTGCAAGAAATTATTCAAAGATGTGATTTAAAAGTTGGAGATGTTGTCTTTTTTGGTGCGGGTGAGAAAAAAGTAGTTTTAGATTACATGGGACGCTTTAGACTCTATTTAGCTGAACTTATGGGACTTATTAATGAAGATGAGTATAAATTTGTTTGGGTAGTCGATTTTCCAATGTTTGAGATTGAAGAAGGAAAAGTGAAAGCATTGCACCATCCATTTACTATGCCAAAATTAAATAGTGAAGGTAAATTAGAATATGAAGATCTTGAAGATTTAAAATCAATTGCATATGATATAGTGCTTAATGGAGTAGAACTTGGAGGCGGTTCTATTCGTATTCATAAAGAAGAGATTCAAGAAGAAATTTTTAAAATCTTAGGGATTGAGAAAGAAGAAGCACAAGAGAAATTTGGCTTTTTGCTTGAAGCTCTAAAATATGGTGCCCCACCTCATGGAGGATTTGCATTAGGGTTTGATAGATTAGTTATGTTATTAGCAAAAACAGATAGTATTAGAGATGTAATTGCTTTTCCAAAAACACAAAGAAGTCAATGTCTCTTAACTCAAGCTCCAAGTGAAGTAGAGCCAGAACAACTGAAAGAGCTTGGATTGAGAATTAGAAGAAACATTCAACAATAAAAGAAAGGAGAAATAATGAAAAAACTTTTTTTTATAATTGGTGCCCCAGGATCTGGAAAAACAACTGATGCTTCTTTAATTGCAAAAAATAATAGTGATACAATTGTGCACTATTCTACTGGAGATATGCTTAGAGCTGAAGTAGCAAGCGGAAGTGAACTTGGTAAAGAAATTGATAGCTATATCTCAAAAGGAGAATTGGTTCCACTTGAAATTGTATTAAATACAATTATTAATGCTGTTAAAAATGCTCCAAAAGATGTAGTTATTATTGATGGATTTCCAAGAAGTGTTGAACAAATGCTAAAATTTGATAAGCTTTTAGAAAAAGAAGATGAAATCAAGCTTCTTTCTGTTATTGAAGCAAGAGTTAGTGAAGAAGTGGCTAAAGAAAGAATTTTAGGACGCGCTGCAGAAGCAAAGCCAAATGAAGTTAGAAGCGATGATAATGAAGAGGTTTTTTACAATAGAATGAAAGTTTATAATGAACCTCTTAAAGAAATTCAAAACTTTTATACGCAAAAAAATCTTTTAAAAGTAATAGATGCAGAACGCGATCTTGAAACAATTGTAAAAGAGATGGAAGCTTTTGTAAAAGAAAAAGCAGGAATTTAAAATGAAAAGTATTTTTTTAACTCTTTTTGTGATACTATTTTTTAGTAGTTGTAGCACAAATAAAGCATGTTTAACTTGTGCTTCAACCACTATCAATCCACCAAAACCAGTTAAAAAGTGTAAAAAGAAAAAATTTTTATGGAGTAAGATGCTTGGGCTCAAAAATCAAAACATTTAAAGTTCCAATAATTGGCGGGCAGTATAAAGGAAAGCGAATTGAAATTCCTTCCTTAGATGTTACAAGAAGCACAAAAGCAATTATGCGTGAATCACTTTTTAATACAATTGCTTTTGAAGTTGTTGATAGTAATTTTGTTGAGCTTTTTGCCGGAAGTGGCTCAGTTGGGCTTGAAGCATTAAGTCGCGGAGCAAAAAAAGCTTATTTTATAGAAGCTGATCCTCAAGTTTTTAAAATCTTACAAAAAAATATTAAAAATATTGACTCTTTTAATGCAATTGCTTTTAATTCTGACGCTTTTAAACTTTTTGATACTTTATATAATCAACTCAAAAAAGAAGGGACACCAACAATATTTTATTTTGATCCACCATTTAGTATTCGAGAAGGAATGGAAGATATTTATCATAAGTGTCTTGATTTAATTGCAAAAGCACAAGATAATTTTGTACAAAAAATAATCATTGAGCATATGAGTGAAATTGAATTACCAGAAGAGATTAACAATTTAGAAAAAGTAAAAAGAAGAAAATTTGGCAAAAGCTCACTAACATATTACGAAATAAAGGGTGATATTGAATAATATTAAGCCTCCCTATTTCTCTATTTTTATATTAATTACTATTATACTTTTTTCTTTTGTAGGCCCTTTTTTTTATCATGCTTCTGCGTATACTTTTAATAAAGATGCAATTTTGCTTCCTCCTTCTTTAATTCATCCATTTGGAACCGATAGACTTGGAAGAGATTTAATGGCAAGAGTGATGAATGGAGGTCAAACATCATTAATTATTGGGGTAGGCTCTGCTATTATAGCTTCTTTAATTGGTTTAATTTATGGAGTTGTTGCTGGATATCTAAAGGGATGGTGGGATAAAAGTTTTGTTTTTATAGTTGATTTATTTTTAACTTTTCCAACCTTTTTTTTACTTTTAACAATTGTTAGCTACATTAATGCTTCTACACTCATTTTAATTATTGTCATTGCATTAACTGGATGGATGTCAACCGCAAGACTTATTCGCTCTCAAGCTTTTCAAATTGCCAATAAACCATTTATAAAAATTTTAAAAGTTGCTCAAGTACCAACAAGCACAATTATTTTTAAATATTTTCTTCCACTTTTAGCTCCAATTCTTTTCGTTAGTTTTTCTTTTGGAGTGAGTGGAGCAATTTTAGCTGAAAGTGGACTAAGCTTTTTAGGATTAGGTGTAACTCCTCCAAATATGAGTTGGGGCTCAATTTTAAGTGATGGAAAAGGCGTAATGGAAATAGCCTGGTGGGTTAGTTTTTTTCCAGGCCTTTTTATTTTTTTAGTCACTTTTTCGCTTATTCAAATCTCGGATTTTCTTCAAAATCTTAGCAATCTAAAAGAAAGTAATCTAATTCAAAATTAATTACTATTTTGTTCAATCCAAGTCTCAATCTCATCAGCTGTTGCATCAGCTACCAATCGACTCACCTCTTGCCCATTTTTATAAAGAATCATTGTAGGCAAACCTACCAAATTAAATTTTTGTGCAAATTCTGGTGCTTTATCGTAATTAAACTCCAAAAAGAGCACTTGTCCTTGTAATTTTCGTTTTGCTTTTTGATACTCAGGTTCTAAAGCCTTACAAATTCCGCACCACGCAGCCCAAAACTTAACCACAACCAATCTTTTAGAATGAATCGCTTGATTGTAATTATTAGGTCCAACTTCGTAAGCTTGTGCAAAATTTACGAAAGTAAAAGCTACAAATATAATTTTTAATAATTTCTTCATTCGTTATCCTTTAATAGTGCAATTTTTAATACGTCTTTAATGGTATCTACTGGAATGATTTCTACCCCTTCTATCACCTCCTTTGGAATATCATCCAAATCTCTTTCATAATTTTTTCTTGGAATAAGGGCTTTTTTTACTCCAGCTTTAAATGCAGCAATGAGTTTTTCTTTTAACCCACCAATTGGAAGTACTTTGCCAGTTAAAGTTAATTCCCCAGTCATTGCCACTTTATTATCAACTTTTTGCTCACTAAAGATAGAAGCAATGGCAGTAGCCATTGTAATACCAGCACTTGGTCCATCTTTTGGCGTTGCTCCTTCTGGAACATGAATATGCAAATCATATCTTTTATACACTTCGCTTGCTTCTGGCGTAATTCCTTTTTCTAATTCGCTTGCTGTTTTTGGAATAATATGTGGTGGAATTTTTAAATAGTTTGTATCGATTAAAATTTTAACTACACTACTCGCAATTTTAGCAGATTCTTTCATAACATCACCAAGGCTTCCTGTGAGTTGAATTTGCCCTTTTCCTCTGATTTTAACTGCTTCAATTGTTAATACATCGCCACCTACACTTGTCCATGCAAGTCCATTTACAACGCCAACTTCAGGTCTATTTGGAATTGCCATATATTCAAATACTTTTTTCCCAGCATATTTGCTTAAGTTTTTATTTGTAATTTTAACAGTTGTAATTTCTGGGTTTTCTAAAATCTCTTTTGCTGCTTTTCGAATTATTTCAGCTATTTTTCTTCGTAAGTTTCTTACTCCGGGCTCTCTTGTATACTCATCAATTAAAGTTTTTAACGCTTTTTTTGTAATAGAAAATTCATCTTTTCTTAGAGCATGTTTTTTTAACTCTTGTGGAATTAAGTATCGTTTTGCAATTTCATATTTTTCATTTGGTGTATAACTACTTACAAAAATTATCTCTAATCTATCGCGAAGTGGTGCTGGAATTCTTGCAACCTCATTGGCAGTGGCAATAAAAATTACCTTACTTAAATCAATCGTAAAATTTAAATAGTAATCTCTAAAGTGATCGTTTTGCTCTGGGTCTAAAATCTCTAAAAGAACGGCTGTTGGATCGCCTCTATATGAGCGCCCTACTTTATCAATTTCATCTAACACAAAAACTGGATCCATCTTTTTGGCTTCAATAAGTCCTTGTACAATGCGCCCTGGCATTGCTCCAACATAAGTTCTTCTATGTCCTCTTAACTCATTAACATCTTCAAGTCCACCAAGTGCAAGTCTAACAAGGGGTCTATCAAGTGCTTTTGCAATTGAATTTGCCAATGAAGTTTTTCCAACACCTGGAGGTCCCGCAAAACACAAAATGACTCCCTCTTTCGTTTCACTTTTTTTACCACGTAGCTCAGCCAACTCTTTTACCGAGAAAAACTCAATAATTCTTTCTTTTGGTTTTTCTAAAGAGTAGTGATCTTTATTGAGTCTATCTTCTACTTTTTTAATATCAAGATGCTCTTTAGAAAACTTGCCAAATGGAATCTCAAAAACTGTATCTAAATAGTTTTGTAAAACAACTGCATCTGCACTTTCTGGGTGGATTTTAGAGTATCTATCAATTTGTTTTGCAATCTCTTTATAGGCATCTTCATTAATATATTTTTTGATTTTTTCAAGCTCTTTTTTGTAATTTTCAATCTCTTCTTCTCTTTGGTTATCAGCTCCAAGCTCTTTTTGAATCTCTTTTAATTGTTCTTTTAAAAAATACTCTTTATTACTTTTTTCAATATTTAGATGCACTCTATTACTAATGTCTCTTTGAATTTTAAGTGCTTCTATTTGGGCAACAATTTCATCAATGATGCTTAAAAGTCTCTCTTCAATATCTTGTTTAATATAAAGATTATAAGCTTTTTCTTTATTTAAATTAATCATTGAAGAGATTAAATCAGCTACCCTATTTGGCTCATCCGATTCTTCTATTGTTTTTACTAAATCTGCTGGAATTTTACTATTTAAAGCTGAAAGTTCTCTAACTTTTTCTCTTAAAAGTCCAATAAGTGCATCAACTCTTAACTTATCGTAAGGTTTATTAGCAATTACATCAATTTCGGCCGTTAAAACGCCATTTTCATCTATACTTTTTTTACCTACAATCTTGGCTTTTGCTAAACCTTGAAATAAAATTTTTACTCTACCATCATGCAGTTCCACTTTTCTCATAATGGTTCCAACAACTCCAACATCATAAATACTATCAAAATCTCTCTCACCCTCTTTTTTAGGCTTTGTAGTCGTGACAAAAATTAAAGAATTGTTTTTCATACTCTCATCAACTGCCCTAATGTCACTTTTAGTTGCTAAAAAGATAGGGCTAATCATAAATGGATAAAAAAACAATTCATCATCTACAATTATTGGTAACTTTGTTGGAAAATTATCATAATCTTTTAGTTGCATCGACTCAATCCTTTATATATTATTTTTTGCAAAGTTATATCATAAACTTTTAATTATGTCAAGTATTATCTTGGCTTATAAATATTATTGATATCAAGTTGTAAATTACGCACTTTTTCTTCATATAGTCTATATGCTTTTTGCTTATTTAAACGTTTATAAAGCATTCCAATGGCTTTATTATTCCAAGCAAATTCTATTTTTACACGATTTAGCATCGATTGAGCTAAAAGGTAATAATCGTTATCACTCACTAAATTTACATTAGTTTGCATTGCTTTTAAAGCATTTTCAATATATTTTTGATTATTAGAATTTGCTTTTGCAGCTAAAAATTGATTTTTATTTAATAAATATCTTGCAAACTCATTTGAACTATCAATTTCAAGCATTTGTTGAATATAAAAGTTTGCTAAGATATACTCTTTTTTTGTCATATGAGCAATTGCTAAATTACTTGCAGCATCAAAAACTCTAACATCTTGTTTATTTTTTAACGTTACATAAAGATCATCAGCTATATCT
>JALVTH010000021.1 GCA_027036015.1 Campylobacteraceae bacterium | reverse complement strand
CTATTACAAATTCCCAAAATCTACTTAAAGAATTGTAAAATTTATTTAAATGAAAATAAAATTCAAAAAAAACAAATAAAAACATGAATAAAAATAAAACAAAGAGTAGATTTTTTTTTAAAAAATTACTTTTATAAATAAAAAATAAAATAAAAGGAAAAAATAAATAAAAATGTTCTTCTACTGCTAAAGACCAAAAATGTAATAAAGGTTTTAAAATAGAAGCTTTATCCCAATAACCTACTTCATTGAGCAAATTGAAATTTTGATAAAAAAAAGCAGAAGCTTCTATATGTTTTCCCAGTTGTTTTAATTCAGTAGGAAAAAAAAACAAATAACCAACAATTAAAATAAATAATAACACAATAATTAAAGATGGAAATATTCTTCGTATTCTATTACGATAAAACTCTAAATAAGAAAATTTTTTTTGTTGAAGCTTAGTATATATTATTTGCGTAATTAAAAAACCTGAAAGAACAAAAAAAATATCAACACCTATGTACCCAAAAGAAAAATATTGTGGAAAAAGATGGAAAAAGAGTACTAATAATATTGCTATTCCACGTATTCCATCTAATGCTGGATTATATTTTAAAGAGTGTGGAACAATAGGTATTTTCATAGATTTTCTCTCACCTTTTGAATCACATACTCTATTTCATTATTATTTAAATCAGGATTCATCGGAAGGCTCATTATCTCTTTACTCACTTTTTCAGCTACTGGAAAATCACCCTCTTTATAACCAAGATAAGAAAAATACTCTTGTAAATGTAGTGGCATTGGATAATGGATGGCTGTTGGAATTCCTGCTTCTTTTAGTTTTGCTTGCACCTTCTCCCTTCTACCTTCATCCTTCACCCTTATAGAATATTGAGCCCAGGCACTTGTTCTATCAGATAAGGTAGAAGGTAGAAGGATGAAGGTTGAAGGATTAATTTCTAACCATCCATCTTCCTTCTCCCTTCTACCTTCATCCTTCAACCTCTCATTATATTTTTTAGCCACTTCTTGCCTTTTAGCTAAATCTTCCTTATAATATTTGAGTTTCACATTAAGAACTGCTGCTTGAATAGTATCAAGTCTTGCTCCAAGACCTATGAATTTATGATGATATCTTTTATTTTGTCCATGAACTCTTAACATTCTTATCTTCTGGGCTAATTCATCATTATTTGTTAAAACCGCTCCTCCATCTCCAAAACACCCCAGAGGTTTTGCAGGAAAAAAACTTGTAGTATATATATCACAATGATGAACTTCTGCTTTATTTTTGTATGTAGCACCAAAGCTTTGAGCTCCATCAATTATATGAAAAAGATTATATTTTTTTGCAATTTCATTTATTTCATCCAAATCACTTGGTTGACCATAAAGACTTACAGAAATTATTCCTTTTGTTTTTGGAGTTATTTTCTCTTCAATTTTAGAAGCATCAATATTATAAGTTTTTTCATCTATATCTACAAATACAGGTTTTGCTTTTAAAAGCGCAATTGTCTCAGCGGTTGCTATAAAAGTAAAAGGAGTTGTAATTACTTCGTCACCTGGTTTTATATCAAGAGCCATCATAGCAAGTAAAAGTGCATCTGTTCCAGATGAACAAGTTATGGCATTTTTTGCACCAGTAAATTGGCATAAGTTTTCTTCAAGCTGAGCAATCTCTGGTCCCATTATGAATTTGCCATGATTTAAAACTGTAGCAATTGCATTATCTATTTCTTCTTTATATCTTTGATATTGAGTAGTTAATTTTGCAAAATCAATCTTCATCTTTTATTTCCTTTACAATGCCATTATCTAATTTATATATACTCCCATCAAAACTATCTACTGCAATTCCTTCTTCATTAAATTCCATCCTATTTCCAGCTTTATCCACCCATCCAATTTGACGCGCAGGAACTCCTACCATAAGTGCAAAATCCGGTACATCTTTTGTTACAACAGCTCCAGCTCCAATTAAAGCATATCTTCCAATTGTTACTCCACAAACAATTGTAGCATTGGCTCCAATTGAGCATCCTTTTTTAAGTAGAGTTTTTTTAAATTCATGTTTTCTTTGAATAAAAGCTCTTGGATTGATTACATTGGTAAACACCATAGAAGGACCTAAAAAGACATCATCTTCTATCTCTACCCCTTCATAAATAGAGATATTATTTTGAGCTTTGACGCCATTTCCTATTTTAACTTTTGGTCCTATGACACAATTTTGTCCAAAAGAGCAATTTTTACCTATTTTAGTATTAGGTAGTACATGACAAAAATGCCATATTTTAGTACCTTCTCCTATTTGGACATTGTTGTCAATAAAGGATGAAGGATGAAGGTAGAAGGATGAAGAATTTTTTTTATCTTTTTCTTTAACCTTCAACCTTCTCCCTTCCACCTTACTTCCCATTTCTTCCACCTTTTTTAGTAATCAAAGTATTTATCATTTTTTCTATTTCAATAGATAAACTTACTATATTTTCAATATCATTAATATAGTTTAATTCAAAAGCTAATTCTAATTGAGTTTGTAATTCATAAATGGAACCTAAGGCAATTTGCAAAAATCTAACAAAATCTTTATCACTGTTTCTTCCTTTACCTTCAGCAATATTACTCGGAATAGAAACAACACATCTTCTTATTTGAGATGTTAATCCATAAATTTCTTCTTTAGGAAAATTTTTAGTTATAAGATAAACATCTTTACACAATTGCATAGCTTTTTGCCAAACAATTAAATCTCTATAACTATTTCTTCTCCCTTCTACCTTCATCCTTCCACCTTCTTACAAAACGGATGCCACTCCCCTTTCAGTCCAACTGGTTCTAAATTTCTAATGGTTGAGACAATCTCAATTGATTTTCTGGCTTCATCAAGTCCAAAACCATTGCCTTTAAGTATCTCTTCATAACTTCTTGTATGCAGTTCTGTAAAGCCTCCGCTAAATTCAATCTCTTGGCCATCTACTGTTATGCTTCTGTAAGTTCTTTGTCCTTTTGCTTTAATATGCTCAGGGATATAATCATAAATAACGCTTAAAAACCATCTTACATTTGCATGTTTTAGTTTTAAAAAGCCGGCATTTGCATACTCTGTTTTTATATGAACAATGTTTTCTTGCACCTCTCCAAATATCCAGCTTAGCATATCGTAAAAATGAACTCCAATATTTGTTGCAATTCCTCCACTTTTTTTCTCATCACCCTTCCAGCTAATAAAATACCATTTACCTCTGCTTGTAAGATATGTAAGATTAATATCATACACTTTATTTGGATTTTCTTGTAACTCTTTTTGAACTTTCTCTTTAAGCGCAATGATTGATGGATGAAGTCTTAATTGTAAAATATTATAAACTTTTTTCCCTGTTTCTTTTTCAATTTCAGCTAAAGCATCAATATTCCAAGGATTAAGTACTAGGGGTTTTTCACATATAGCATCAGCTCCGCTTCTTAGAGCCCATCTTATATGTGCATCATGCAAATAGTTTGGTGTGGTAATTGAGACATAATCAATTTGTTCACCTTTTCTTTTAAGTTTATCAATATGTCTATCAAATCTTTCAAACTCAGTAAAAAAGTGAGCTTCAGGAAAATAACTATCTATAATTCCTACACTGTCACATCTATCAATTGCTGCTACTAAAATATTGCCTGTATCTTTTATTGCTTTCATATGTCTTGGTGCAATATAGCCCGCTGCTCCAATTAATGCAAACTTTTTCATTACAATCTCCCATCCACTAAATTTTTGTCAAAAAAGCCTTTGATGTCATAAACAACCTTATTTAATTGAGAATGGATAATGGATAATTGAGAATTAAATTGTTTAAATTCATCGTGAGCTACTGCTAATACGATTGCATCGTAATTATCCATTCTCAATTCTCCATTATCAATTAATTCTATATTGTATTCTCTCTTAACTTCTTCTTTATCCGCCCAAGGGTCATATACATCTACATTTACCCCAAACTCTTGTAACTCTCTTATTACATCAATAACTCTACTATTTCTTATATCTGGACAATTTTCTTTAAAGGTAATTCCAAGAATTAAAACGTTGCTTCCTTTAATAGTATGCCCTTTTTGAATCATTAATTTTACTACTTTATTAGCTACAAAAATTCCCATATTATCATTTGTTCTTCTACCAGCAAGTATTATTTCTGGATGATAGCCAACTTCTTTTGCCTTGTATGCTAAGTAATATGGGTCAACTCCAATACAATGTCCTCCAACAAGTCCTGGTCTAAATGGTAAAAAGTTCCATTTGGTACCAGCTGCTTCTAATACATCTAATGTATCAATCTTTAACATATCAAAAATTCTTGCAAGCTCATTTACAAAAGCAATATTGATATCTCTTTGAGCATTTTCAATAACTTTTGCAGCTTCTGCTACTTTAATACTTGGAGCTAAATGAGTTCCAGCTTCTATAATACTTGCATAAAGTTCATCAATAAACTTTGCAACTTCAGGTGTTGAGCCTGATGTTACTTTTTTAATTTTTGTTACAGTATGTTCTTTATCTCCTGGATTGATTCGCTCAGGTGAATAGCCAACGAAAAAGCCTTGAGTGTTGAGTTCTGAGTTTTGAGTGCTGAGTGTTGAGTTGTTAGAACAGATATATTTAAGTCCTGATTCTCTTTCAAGTTCAGGTACGCATATTTCTTCGGTACATCCTGGATAGACAGTTGATTCATAAATAACAATATCTTGTGGTTTTAAAACTCTTCCTACACTTCTACTTGCCATAATAAGTGGAGTTAGATCTGGATTTTTATGAGAATCTATTGGAGTTGGAACAGTTACAATATAAATATTTGCATCTTTAATATCTTCTAAGCTTGAAGTAACTTGTAAGCCTTTATTTTTTAATTCTTTATTAAAGTGAGGCAAAACGGCTTGTAATTCTTCTTTACTCACTTCTAAAGTTTTATCAATACCCTCATGTAATTCTTGAATTCTTTGATGATTAATATCAAAACCATACACTTGATATTTTTTTGCAAAGGCTACTGCTAAGGGCAAGCCTACATATCCAAGACCTATGATGGCTATTTTTGCATTGAGTAGTGAGTGCTGAGTGTTGAGTGCTGAGTGTTGAGAATGATTTTTTTCTTGCATTAAAATCCTTATTTCATATCGATAAAATAATATTATAACTGATTGAGAAAATTATAACACAAAAGAGAGTGCTTTCATTATAATATGTCAAATTTTTTAAAAATAATGTTTATCCAGTTATATTATTTTCGCTTTTAGAGGTGTTGTTTTCTTTTGAAGGTTTCTTTTTACTCTTTTTGGGTTTTGGTTTCGGGGGTTGTTTTATTCCTTGAACCAAGAAGCTAAAGGGTTCATTTTTTAACACTTGCATAACCACTAAAATATTTCCATCTTTATTGCGATAGATATCAAAAAGGCTTACGCCTTTTGCAACGATATCAACAGCAACTTTATCTTCTAAACCAAGAGGAAGTGAATAGTTATTGCCTTCAATTCTTGCAAGAGAATCTTGATCTTTTAAAACAAGCCAGCAAACTTTAGCTAAACCTAAGCCATAAAGTGAGTTTCTTGTTTCATTAATACAGATAGTATCGCGCTCACTCTTTTTTATGGTGATATTACCATCACTTTTTACGATGTCGTTATAAAGCGTCATGATTACTTTATCTTGTTTAATACTTTTATCTAAGTAGCGCTTTATGGTTGAAACTGATCTTCTTTGTGTATCTAAAACACTATAAAGCCCTACTAAAACGATTGATAAAAGAGCAATCGAAATTAAAATCTCAATTAGCGTAAAAGCTCTTTTACTACTCATCCATAATGCCTATTCTTAGAGCCTCTTCATAACTTGTAATGCCCTCAATGAGCATATCTTTTAATCTATCAGCAATTGTTTTCATTCCCTGTTTTTTCATAATAACTCTAATTTCATGGTCATTGAGTCCTTGTTTCATAAGCTCTTTTACTTCTGGGCTCATAACAAAAAGTTCACCAACAGCTTGGCGTCCGCTATAGCCTGTAAAATCACAATGTTTGCAACCAATGGCTTTATAATAGACGCGTCTCTCATCAAGCTCCAATTCTTCAATGATACTTTTATCAAGCATTGTTGGTGCTTTACAATGAGGGCAGAGTTTTCGAACGAGGCGCTGAGCCAATACTCCAATAAGCGTTGAGCTAATTAAGTAACTCTCAACTCCCATATCCATTAAACGCGTAAGTGAAGAGGTTGCATCATTTGTATGCAATGTTGATAAAAGCAAGTGCCCAGTAAGAGCTGCTTGAATAGCAATTTGAGCTGTTTCTTTATCGCGAATTTCTCCAACCATAACAACATCTGGGTCTTGGCGCAAAATAGAGCGTAGCCCAGCTGCAAAGGTGAGCCCAACCTTTTCATTTACTTGAATTTGATTAACATGATCGGCATTATATTCTACTGGATCTTCAACGGTAATAATGTTTTTATCGGGCGAGGCGATATGTTGCAAGAAAGAGTGCAAGGTGGTTGATTTTCCAGACCCTGTTGGTCCAGTAACCAAAATCATTCCATGTGAGTGGTTTAAAAGTTTATAAAATTGCTGGGTTAACTCTTTACTAAAGCCAAGCTCTTCTAAGGTAGGAATTGATTCGCTTTGCATCAAAATCCGCATAACAACGCGCTCACCATAATACGTTGGTAAAACTGATACCCTTACATCAAGCGTTTTACCAGAGATACTCACTTGCGTTCTTCCATCTTGTGGAATTCTTTTTTCTGAAATATCCAAATTTGAAATAACTTTGATCCGGTTAATAACCAAATTAATAACACTTTTATCCAAATCAAGATGCTTTTTGAGTGCCCCATCAATTCTAAAGCGCACTTCACCTTTTCGCTCATGAATTTCAATGTGGATATCACTAGCTCCTTTTTTAATTGCTTGAAAAAAGAGTGAATTTACCAGTTTAATAATTGGGGCCGATTCTTCGCTATTTAAAAGATTTTGCGAGTTTTGAATAAATTCAAGCAATTCATTCTCAGCTTCAATAAGCTCTTCTGAAGCTGAGCTTTGCATCTGTTCAAATTCGCTTGAAGTTTGAATCTCTAAATATTTTGTGCGTAGGCGTTCAAAACTCTCATCATCAAGCAAATAGAGTTTATATTCGTTGCCAATTCTGGCTTTATAATTTAGCGCCATAGCAAGATTTTCGCGATTTGTTGTAGCAATTTTGTCGCGTCCAATTTTTGCAAAAAGCAAATTGTGTTTTAGAGCCTGACGAAAGTCGATATCATCTTCAATAAGTGGTTCTAAATTAACATCTTCTAAAATGGGTAGTTGCATCTTCTCTCCTTATGGGTGCATGCGCAACACTTCAAGCGGATCTGGATGGGTGCTAATACTTTTGCTTCTTGCTGGTGCAACATCTTTGCTTGTTTCAACATAGCTTAATCCGGCTCGCTCAGCTAATTTTTTTCGAACATAAGCACTATATTTAGCTTCGATGCTGTTTAACTCTTCTAAAAATTCGCGTAATTTTGCTAAATCGGCTGCTTTTTTTACGATATAAGGAGTAATGTAAACAACAACATTAATTTTACTCTCGCTATAAGCAGTCGAAGTAAAAAGAGCTCCTAAAATCGGAATATCCCCAAGAAGTGGGATTTTTGTAACAGTTTTTCCACCACTGCTTTTCATAAGTCCACCAAGAATGATAGTCTCACCATTATTAATAATGGCATTTGTTACTACTTTTCTTTTGGTAGTCGTTGGTCTATCGCTGTTTGCACCAGAGCCTGGAACCACATCTTCAATGGTTGCTTCAACTTTGAGTGCCACGCGGTTATTGCTTGAAAGTCGTGGTTTAACTTTGAGCGTAATTCCTATATCTTCGCGGCTATATTTGTTTCTAACAATTGCTTCTTTGCTATCACCACTTGCAGAGCTAACCAAAATTGATCTTGTCTCACCCACATAAATTTCTGCTTCTTGATTGTTAGTACAAAGCACGGAAGGCTCACTCAAAGTATGAGCTGCACCTTCTTGCTGGAGTAAATCGGTTTTAATTCCAAGAGCAAAAAGCTCTTTAATATTGCTTCCAAAACTAAAGGGATTTGATGTAATGATATTTCCATTACTATCGCGGCTTTCGGTGCTTAAAAAGCTTAAGATATTGCGGCTTACCATCAAAGAAGGCGCTCCCATATTACCAGCCATACTAAAGAGCCCTTTGGTGGTAATTTTACCACCTTCAAATCCATATTTAAGTCCAACTTCTCTTGCTTTTGCAACGTTGATTTCAATAATTTTAGCTTTTACATATACTTGTGGTTTTTCAACATCGATTTTTTTAATAACTTCTCTAATGTTTTTAATTTGATCTGGCGTTGCAAGCACGATTAGAGCATTGCGCTCTTTATCACCCACAACCATTGCTTTTTGATTTTTTGCATTTTTGCCTTTAATACGTGTTGGCATATTATTCATTTGAGCAACAAGCTTAGATAAAATCTTTTCCATATCTTCAACGTTTGAGTTTTTTAGTGGAATGACATACATTTTTTGCTCAACGGCTTGACCTTCTACGTCCATTCGTTTAACATAGGCTAATAATTTATCAACGTTTTTCTTTTTTCCAACTAAAATAAGAGCATTTCTTGCTTCATCTTTAAGCACACCTACTTTTTCGCTTTGCACAGTTTGAGGAAACAGGAGTTTTGCCAAATTAGAAACGTCTTGATAGATATCTTTTACATCGGCATGTTTTAATTTTATAATCGTAGCGCCGCGTCTTCCTTCGTTTTCAATTGATTCAATAAGTTTTTTAATGGCTTTTAGTGTTTTTGGATAGGCAGTAACTGCTAACATATTGTTGGCTCGAAATGAGATTACCTTTGCGTTTCTATGTAAAAGTGGTCTAATTTTAGCTCTAATTACGGCTGCGTTTGAATATTTTAACGGGAAAAGCACAGTTTGCATCGTTTCGTTGCCTATTTCTTTGCTTACTTTCAAACCTTGTCCAGCCGCTTCAGAAGATCTTACAACTTCTAAAAATGAGCCATGATCAATGAGTGCATACCCTTTACTTGCCAAAATAGAGTTAGCAAGAGCAAAAAGGTCGCTTTTTTTGATTTTTCTATGACCAATAAATTCTACTTTTCCACTAAGTTGCCCATTAATTAAAACGTTTTTCCCCGTTAATTTAGCAATATTTTTGATAAATTGAGTTAAATTCATATTATTAAAGTTAACTTCAACATATTCATCATTTGTTTTATTTTGCGTTTGCTCTGCTAAAACTGGGGTATTAATTAGCGCAGCCACAGTAACCATAATTGATAAAATTTTAGTGAACTTCATATTCTAACTCCTTTGTTTCGCTTCCTCTTTGAATCGTAATCGTTGCAGCAGTCATTGAATCGATATTATTAAAAATTCTTAAAGGTACCTCAAAGCTATTGAGCTCTTCTCCATTTACTGCTTTGATAATATCGCCTCTTTTTAGGCCAAGTTTGTCAAAATCGCTCCCTTTTTTAATGTAGCTTACTCTAAAGCCAGTAAGTTTTTTGCCACTATAAAGCGGCACAACACCGATGTTTTGTTGAATAAGACGCAAATTCTTTTTATATTTATTAAAAACGCTTTTAGAAATGATGGTTGTATCACCTTCTTTATAAATAGCCTTCTTAGTTTGCGGTTTTGGTGCTATTGGAGTAGGGTGCGAAATAGAAGGGGTTTGGTTTTCATTTTTATTATTTTTGTAAAGATTTAATTGATACTCTTTACCATCTTTTGTAAAAATTGCATATGTTGGATAAACTTTTTTGAGCGTGTAGCCTTCAAATTGATCGCCTGGGCTTAAAATGGCATCTTTGTTTTGATAAGTAACGGTTACAATTTGAGTCGTTTTAGAATAGATAATACCTTTGAGGCTAAATTTAGTGATGAGCTCTGGTTTTGGCAATGCCTTTTTAACAATATGCTTTTTAGGTTTTGGTGCAATAATTTTTGGTTTTTCTTTTTTTGATGCGATGTTATAGCGATAATAAAGGGGTTTTATATGGGTGCTTTCTTCTTTATTTACTCCAACTTTTGGAAGATATTTATAATCTATTGCACTCCAAAAGAGTTTTGCCAAAACAATAGCCGATAAAATGATGCTAAGAAGCAAAAAAGCATTGCTTTTAGAATCTGTATTCATAATACCATCCTTTATTCCCCTTTTGCAAATAGCGCTTTATGGTCGGGATATCTTTATCTAAGCTAACATCTAAGTGCAAAAGGCGCTTTTTAAGATCAATGTATCCTTTGGCGTTTCCAAAATCTCCTTGCGCGCTTACACTTATAAAAAATGGTTTTAAGATATTTTGTTTTAAGATGATTGTATCGATATTGCTTTGGAGATAATTTTTGGCTAAATCGTTAAACTCTACATCATAAATATTGGCTTGATTATAAAAAATTAAACTCAAAAATTTAGCCTCAGTAATCGTTGCAACTGGAATATCGTGTACAATTATAGTAGCATGTTCTATTCTTGCTGAAATTGGTGTTGAGCTAAACTTTTCTTTATCAATAATAATGTCTTGTTTTAATAAAAGCTCTTTTTCAAGCAAATAATAAAGATTTTCTTTTGGTGTGAGGAAAAAGAGCGCTAAAAGAAAAGTAAAAAGAAATAGTGCTATATATTTTACCAAACGCATTTACACTCCATATTAAAGTTCTCGCCACTTTTATTAAGTTTTAACTCTTTAAATTGCAAAGGCAGTGATGCTAATTTGCTTAGAGCTTTGTTTATCTCTTTATCTGTTAAATCATTAAGATTGATTGTAACCTTTTTTCTTTTTATTTCAATCGTTTTTTTGCGTGAATTAATTTGACTTAAGGCTCTTTGAATTTTTCTTTTTATGCCTTTTGCACTCCATATTCGCTCCAAATCTTTAATATAGAGTATCTCTTTTTTTGTCGTATTGATTTGGTGCAACTCTTGATTAAATTGATGTTTTTGATAATAGCTAAAAGCAATTGCAAAGATTGCAAAAAGAGCTGCAATTAAAACGATTAAAATATTTTTGTTCATGGCAACTTCCCTTCAAGGGTGACTAAATTGTTATGAAAATTATGGTTAAGATGCAATGTTTTTAAAAGCGCTTTAATTTTATTAAGCTCTTTAGAATCAACCTTAAAAGTAGCAACTATTTTATTCTTTTGTAGTTGCAAGTTTTGTAAAATTGTTTTTTTACTACTTAATTTGCTAAAAGTATTAATATATTCTCTTATTTTTCGCTGCTTCTTCTCGATAGCTTCATATTTTTTCTTGATTGCTTCTCTACTATAAGAGCTATTTAGAGCAGGGTTGCGTTTTAAAATGGCATTTAGTTGTGCTTTTTTTTGATTGAGAGTTTTTTTATAGCTAATTCCATCAAAAATATAAAGCCCTCCAAGTAAAAACAAAAGAAAAGCCAAAACCAAAGCACTCTTATTAAGGCTTGATTGAGCGCTTTTTTCTTTTTTAATGGTGTGGTAATTAAAGCCTTTTTTAGGACGTAAATTTTGCGTAAAGCGAACATATTTTTTAGCTTTAATTACTTCTCTTGGAGCAATTGTAGCAAGATTGTCTAAAAGTGTTAAGCCATACTTTTTATCTAAACCAATTGGAAGGCGGGAGAGAATGTGCTTTAATTGATCGGCAAAATAGATTTTTCCAATTTGATGCGGTTTTATGCCATAATTTTCTTCTAAATACTCTTCTATCTCTTTTGGAGCATAAGCATAAAAGCTCCAAATATTATCTTCTTTTAAAACGATAAATTTATAATCTTTATTAATATCTAAATAATCTTCTAAAATGGAAGGGGCAAGTTTTTTTGCTTGAAAAGCCCACTTAATTGGAAGCTCTTCTTTTTTTACCACGTAAAATTGTGGTGAAAGGACAATGTCATATTTTTTTGCCGCTTTGGGTTGCGGCATATTTTTATAAAGCAAAATAAGAAAGTTATCTTTAGTAAAGAAATTCAAAATTGCCCACCTTTCCTTCGTTGTATTCAAAACTTATACTATAGCTTCGAGAGCCAAAAGTATAACTTGCACTGCATCGCATAGCTGCAACTGCCCCTTTTGCAAAAAGAGGCGATTTATAAAGTGCTAAATCTGCACCATTTCTATATAAAAATCGCTCAAGTTCCCCACTTTTAAAATCTTCTTGCACAATTTGCTCATCAATATTAAAAATAATTGAAATAAGTTTGGCACTTAAAAATTCGCCATCAATGGCTTTATAATCTTGCCCAAAGCTAAAATAGCTTTTCCAATTTACCTTGAAAACATTGCTATCATCTTCTTCAAGGCTATATTGGCGCAAAATTTTAAGAAACTGGCCATAACTAAAAAAGTTTTTGGCTCTTTGTAATCTTGCAAATTTGCCAAACTCAAAACTTTGCGCACTATTTAACGCTTGCGTTAACATTTGCGATAGCTTGGAGCCATCTTTTAATTGAAATTTGAGTGCAATGTCATCTAAGACATAGTTTGCCAAATTAAATCTATCCTGATTTTTGCTTCCTTTGTTTTTAAACCACGTTATTGGAATAGCTGCATGCGTTGGTGCACATGCAACCAAAAGGTTAAAATCCCCTTTTTTGGTTTGCACATTCAAAGGAATTTTATAGATATTTTTTAATGTTCCAACAGATGGCTTTTTGCCAAGAAATTTTTCTAAGGTGCTTCTTGCATCAGTATAGATTAAATTAGCTTCAATAAGAGCTGATTTATCTTGGGCTTTAGCTCTTGCATCGGTTAGATATTTAAAGACAACTCCAACTAATGCAAGCATTGCAGCAATAACAGCTAAAGTGATAAAAAGCGTAATTGCTGGTTTGCTTTTACCCATTTTCAAGCTCTTTTAAAGTAAAATGTTATAAACTTTATGCAACACAAAAGTTCATATGAACTAATATTATAATAGATTTACTTTAAAAAGGATAAAAAATGCAAAAAAATTTAAAAATTGGGCAAAAAAGAGTCAAAAGTGCATTTACCTTACTCGAACTTTTGGTAGTTATTCTTATTTTGGGATTACTTGCGGCTTTTGTTGTACCAAATATTGTTGGAGCTGGAGACAAGGCAAAAAGAGATTTAGTCTGTACCCAAATGCACTCAATTGCCAATGCGCTTGATATGTTTAAAATGGATAATGGAACTTACCCAGATACCGAAGAAGGACTAAAAGCACTCATTAGCAATCCAGATCCAGATAAATATCCAACCTATTCAAGCAAGCCTTACCTTAAACGTCTTCCAAAAGATTCATGGGGACAACCATTTCAATACGTTAAAATGGGTGATAAATTTGAATTAATTAGTTTTGGAGCTGATAGAAAAGAAGGCGGTAGCGGGGATGCAGCCGATATTAAATATTCGCAATGTAAATAGTTTATGTTAAAAAATATGAATAACAGCTCAAGAGCTTTTACGCTTTTTGAGCTTTTAATCGTTATCTTTTTGGCTTCTTTAATGGCTTATTTTATTTTTAGCACTCCGATGGGTCCAAGAGATGAAAAAATCGAAGTAAATGCAACAACTCTGCCAGAGTTTCTTCGAAAAAATCTCTATGGAAATGGGGAACTTGTTTGTGTGAACAAATGTTCAAAGTGTTATTATTTAAGCGGTGCAAGTAAAAAAGAGTTTGTTTTGCCTCTTTCTTTACATGTTAGTAGCGAATATATTTTAGATAAAAACGATAACGCTCAAAAGATAGAACTAGGTAGATTTAAAGATAAAAAAGTATGCCTTCGCATTCGCCATTACAAAAATGGTGCAATTTCACAAGTTATTTTAGAGCTCAATGGTGGCAGTAGTTTTTTGTTTCTTCCAGCATACTTTGGGGAAGGTAAAGAGTTCTTTACACTTAATGATGCAGTTAGTTGGTGGCTAAGAAATAATTATAAAGGTTTAGATAGCCGAGGGAGTTGGTATTGAAAAAGGCTTTTACCATTATAGAAATTATTGTCTCAGTTATTATTATTGCAATTGTTGTTTTAGGGCTTAGTAAAATCAATAAGCAAAACGTACATATGAGCGAATACGTTAGTTTGCGTAATAAAACGGAGCTTAGCAATTCTCTTTTTTTAACCAAAGAAGCTTTTAGATACGATAACTCTAAAAAAGATGCTTATACCCTTTTGCATGGTATGAAAATTAGTAATATGAAAACTAGAGCCTATTTAAAAAAGATAGAGCGAAAAATTTATATTGATGATGATATTCCTCTCAAAAAAATGCTTATTCCTTTGCAAGTTAAAGCTATAATGTTAAAAAGTAAATATGCTTCAAAATATTACCGCTTCAATCCATAAAGATTTATTTTGTTGATTTAATTCCACTTGAAAAAATAAAAAAATACTATGAAGAAAAAGCAGCTAATCTATTTGTAAATTACCAATTACTAATCCCAAATTACTAATTACTCATAACTCAAAACTCATCCCTCATCACTAATAACAAAGAAGCTCTTAAAGAGCCTCTTCATCTTCTTCTCCAGTTCTAATTCGAATAGTTTTAATAACTTCAGAGACAAAAATTTTTCCATCTCCAATTTTTCCAGTTCTTGCTGCGCTTTTAATTGCCTCTAAGGCTTTATTTAAATATTCATCATTGCTAACAACGATTTCAATTTTTACTTTTGGAATAAACTCAATCACATACTCAGCACCGCGATACAATTCGCTATGGCCTTGTTGACGCCCATACCCTTTAACTTCAGTTACAGTCATTCCCTCAATTCCAGCTTCAACCAAAGCCTCTTTTACATCATCTAACTTAAAAGGCTTAATAATTGCTTCAATTTTTTTCATTAGCCATCCTTCTTAAAAATTTTGATAAACCTCATTAGAGGTTAATGCCTTTTTCTCCATGAACTGCTTCATCAAGACCTATCTCTTCACTCTCTTCATCAACTCTTGCACCACCAGTTAATAAGCTTGCAACAAAGTAAACGATTGCTGTTCCAATAAGTGTCCAAGCTCCAACAATTACAACTGATTTTAATTGAACCATAAATTGTCCTATATAATCTGGCGCTAAACCTTTTTCAATTGATGCTTTTAGTGGACCATCCCATAAAAGATCTTTGTTTGGTACTGCAAGCAGACCAGTTGCTAATGCACCCCAAAGACCTGCTAAAAAATGAACTCCAAAAGCATCTAAACTATCGTCATAACCAAAAATCTTTTTAAGTTTTACTACACCAAAAAATGCTATGATTGATCCAACAATTCCTACGATAATTGAACCACCAACACTTACAAATCCAGCTGCTGGCGTAATTGCAACAAGTCCAGCTACAATTCCTGATGCAATACCAAGAAGTGTAGGCTTTTTATAAATGAGCCACTCTAAAAGCATCCAAGTAACTCCTGCAGCTGCAGTTGCTACTGTTGTAGTCATAAGAGCTAAGCCAGCAATTGCATTTGCTCCAAAGGCACTACCAGCGTTAAATCCATACCATCCAAACCAAAGTAAAGCTGCTCCAAGTGCTGTTAAAATAATGCTAAATGGTTTAAGAGCTACTTTTGGATATCCTTTTCTTTTTCCAACTAAAAGAGCAAGTACTAAACCAGCAAGTCCACCATTCATATGAACAACTGTTCCACCAGCAAAATCAAGTGCTCCATCACTCATTAGCATACCACCACCCCAAATCATATGTGCAATAGGTGCATAAACAATAAGTCCCCAAAGAATTACAATTACCATCCATGTAGAAAATTTCATTCTCTCAATCACAGAACCACTTGCAATTGCAACAGTAATTGCAGCAAATGTTGCTTGAAAAGCTACAAAAACATACGTTGGGTATGTTCCACTTAAATCATCCCATTTAATGCCATTTAACATTACATTGCTTAGCCCACCAATAAATTTTTGAAGTGTAGCATTAGCATTTTCTCCAAAAGCAAGTGAATATCCAGCAAGAATCCATACAATAATTGCTACAATAAATGCACCTGTAACCATAGCATAAGTATTGAGTGCATTTTTTGCTCTTGTCATTCCACCATAAAAAAGTGCAAGTCCAGCTGGAGTCATTAATAAAACAAATGCAGTTGAAACCATCATCCAAGCTGTATCACCTGTATCAAGTTTATCGGCACCAAAACTAAGAGTTGGCAATAATAAGGCTGCCAAAAGCCACAAATATTTTTTCATACCATTTCTCCTTATTTTAAGTTATAAGCAAAGTATATCAATTTTGTAAAAAAATATGTATAGTAAGATTGTATAATTTTTATACAAAAGAATAGAGTATAATTTAAATTGATGGTATAGATAATTAAAGGTTAAAAAAGCTAAAAAGCTTTAGTTTTTTTAAAAGTGAGTGAAAGTGAGTTAACGCAGTATCGTTTATTCTTAGGAGTAAATCCTTCGTTATAAAAAATGTGCCCAAGATGTGCACCACAATTAGCACAAACAATTTCAACTCTTACTCCATCACTATCTACAAGCTTTTTAATAGCCCCTTCAATCTCATCATCAAAACTTGGCCATCCAGAGTGGGATTCAAATTTATCTTTGCTTTTAAAAAGTGGTGCGTCACACAATTTGCAATGAAAGACTCCATCTTCTTTAACCTTTAATAAAGCTCCACTCAAAGGAGGCTCAGTTGCTTTATTAACAATTATTGCTTTCTCGATATCGTTTAATTTTTCGATATTTTTATGATATTTTGGGTTAATGTCACTTAGAGCCATCTTCTTCCTTTAAAAGATGAAAGTAGTAAAAAAAGGCAATTTCACCAAAGTATGCTCCAAAAATGTGTAAAATCGGAACAAAATTAAAAAGAATAGATACAAAGCTTAAAAGATAGATTGCAACTTTATGCTCCTTTCTTAAAGCAGTATCGACCTTTTCATATACTAAAGAGAGAGCATCAAAGCTTAATGTATCTTTATAAAGCCAAATCCAAAGAATAATTTGTACAAAAAAATTGAAAATTGGAATAAAAAGCAAAGGGAAAAGGATGATACTCAAAAGCATATAAATGAGCGTATCTTTAATGGTATATTTAATAGATGAAAGAATATGAGTTCTTACAATCTCTTTATTGAGGCTATTTTGTGCAATTGTTGAAATAAATGCTTCGCTATAAAAACTTGCTACAAATAAAAGAGTAATAATAATGGCATTATATATGATATAAAAGGCAATAATAAAAGCAAGTGATTTTTCTACTGTTTCAAATGGAAGCCATGTTAAGAGTCGAAGAAAATTTGCATAAATGTAATGATGGCTTATAAAAAAAACTATACCCCAAATAATTGCGCTTAATAAAAGGGTATAAAAGGTAAAAGTATTGCTTTTGTTGGTGCTTGGGTGTTCTTTGAGATAAAGTGATCCAAAAAAGGCTTGAATAATAGCAAAGGTAATTAAGACTAAAATAAACCATAAAAAGCCTTCAAGCATAAAAGCTCCATTACTTCGAACCATCGAAAATGGAACAAATTCTAAAATCTTTGCTCCAAGCGCAATTAAAGCATTTTGAAACAATAGTCCAATAATAAGCCAAAAGATAGTAACTAATATACCACTTAATAAAATAATTTTTAAATTTTGCCATTTTGTAATTTGTCCAAAGGCAAAAAGAATTGCTCTATTAACTTTATTCATTTTCAGCTCCTATGAATGAAATAAGAAGATATCAAAAAAACCATTAAAAATAAAAGCCAAAAAAGCAAATACAAAATATAAAATAAAAAGAGCTGGAATTGAAGCAAGAGCTAATTTTACCAGTAAAATAACCAAATCAAGAAAGGGAATATCAATTCCTTTAATAATAACATCTTGCTTTTCTTGCATTTTTTACTCCTTTTTTTTGATTATAACAAATTTGTTTGCTTTAAAAATGGTATCTAAGTAACATTGAGTATAATTTATAATATGAAAAAGATAGTTTTACTTTTTTTGATAATTCAAACACTTTTTGGTGCTGTTATAGATAAAACGATTGTTGAGGGTAATACAACTATTTATAAAAATTTATTACAAAAATTAAATGAGTCAAATAATACCCAAGGCTTTTCGTTAGAAAAAAGTTTACTTAATGAGCTTATCTATTTTGAACCAAAACAGCACTTTTATGAAAAAAAATATAAAGTGGCTCAAAGCAAAGAAGAATTTGAAGCCCTTATAATCGATGCTATTAAAAATATGCATAAACTATCAATTTATGAGCAAAAAGTAAAAAGTTTTTCTAAAAAGATTAAAACAATAGAAGAAGAGATACTTTTGCTTGAAAAAAATAGCTCCAAACTGCTTGGATTTGAGTTGCAAGATGCTTTTTATCATCGACAACTAAGTTTTTATAAAGATTTAGTAGCCAAAGAAAAAGAGCAACTTGAAAAACTAAAAAAAACAATTACTCTCTCAATTAAAAAAGTTTCTTTTAATGAGAGTACTATTAAAAAAGAATTCAAAATGCTTCAAGCAAAAATTGCCAAAAAAGCAGAGCTTTTAGAAAAAATAAAAATTAATATTGAACAAGCAGAATTAACAAATAATAAGATTGCTGTGCAGATTTTACAAAAAAAACTTAAAAAAGAAAAAAAGCGTTTTGAAAACTTAACTTATAAACTTTTTGCCTTGCAGTTTGAACTTTTCTTAGAAAAAATTATTCACAAAGACATTCATGCTTTTAAAGAAGAGAAGAATTTAAGTAAAATTGCCCAAAAATATCAAATTTTAACGCCTTTGCAAATAAAAAATTATATGCTTCCTTTCTTACTTAAACTTGAAAAAGAGTATATGGGACAAATAAAAACATTTGCAGGTTCTAGCAAGCAAGAGTTTGAAGAGTTTGTTGGCAATATTTGGAATTTTTTAAATCGACCGCTTTTTCATATAAATGATAGTCCAATATCTATTTTTAAAATCATTTTTTCTCTTTTTGTTTTTGCTCTTGGATTTTTTCTTGGTTCTTTTTATAAACGAAAAGTGACCAAATTAGCAACGTCAAAAACTGCTTTTACACAAGCAACGAAAACATTGCTTGCAAATTTGGGGTATTATATTATAGTTATTGTTGCGTTTTTTGTAGCGCTTCATGTGCTTGGGGTTGAGCTTTCTTCTTTAGCGTTAGTTGCTGGGGCTTTATCGGTTGGGATTGGTTTTGGTTTGCAAAATGTGGTGGCAAATTTTGTCTCAGGTCTTATTTTGATGTTTGAGCGAAGCATTAAAGTTGGAGATTATATTGAAATTGGAGAGTATCAAGGTTATGTAACCGATATTAGAATGCGCTCAACTACCATCAAAACCAATGATAATATTGATATAGTTATTCCAAATCAAAACTTTATTAAAAATAATGTAATTAACTGGACAATGAATGATAGAATAAAACGCTTTGCAATACCTTTTGGTGTTGAGTATGGCACTGATGCAAGAAAAGTAATAAAAGTTATCAAAGAAGCCCTCATGCATAGTGAATATAGAAAGTTTATTATTGATAATGCATTATATGAAACAAAAGTTATAATGACAGAAATGGGAGAGAGCAGCGTGAATTTTGAACTTTTAGTGTGGGTTAAAGGAGCTGATAAAATCGATAGACCAAAGCGCACAAAATCGCTTTTTTTAGTGCTTATTTATGAAACACTGCGCAAACATAATATTGAAATTCCATTTCCTCAGCGCGATATTCATATTAAAACGATTAATGGAGTGCTTCAAATTAAAGAAGACTCAAAGCAAGGTAAATAGATCTTCTTCTTTAAGCTTTTTCTTTTCTAAAATAAAGATACCTTTTGCTAAGAGAGCTCCTTTAATTCCAGTTTTTATTTCATTAATAATAAAAAAGTTAACTTTTAAACTATTTAAAAACTCTGGCAAAACCATTCCGGGACGTTTTTTTGTTAGGATAACGGGGTTATCAAATAGCTTTTTTTCAAGAATTTTTTCTTCTTTAATATGGTAAACAAGTATATAGGGGGCTTCAAGGCTTGAAGGAGCAAGAGAATTTTTAGAATTGCTTGCAATTGCTACAATAAAATCATCTTTTTCATCTTGAATTGAGAGTTTTGCTCCGCTAATTAAGCTCATAGCAACTTTTGAGCGCGCATTTTTTAAAATTCTTGCAAACGTTGCGCGCGAAACACCCATCTCTTTTGCCGCATCATTTTGATATAAATTTAAAATATCACTCAGATAGATTGCCTCTATCTCTTCATGCAATAAAATGATGCTATTTTTTTCTTTGCAATCAAATGAACCAAACTCTTTGCATCGTGGTTTAAAAAAAAGCTTTCTTTCTAACTTCTCTCTTCCCATAAAAAAATTATAACATAAATTTATTAGTTTTATAATATGTATGAATTATGTAACAAAAAGTTAATCTAATGAGAATAATTTTTGCTAAATTGATTATAGACTTCATATTTATTTAAGTTTAATTATATAAAATATGTTTATATATTACGGAGAAGGAAACAGCATGAAGGATGTTTTTTTAAAAAAAGGGTTATTTTTAGGTGCAATAAGTGCAGCTATTGTGCTTGGGTTTAGTGGGTGTAGTGATCATACGAAACTAAAAGCATTTAATGGTAAATTTGTGGATAATGTAGTTGCAGGAGCAGATTTTAGCTGTGGTGACAAAAAAGGTGTAACAGATAAAAATGGAGTATTTGGACCATGCCCAAAAGGAAGTGAAGCAACAATTTCTTTAGGGGGAGTTGTATTAGGTAAATCCAAAGAGACTCATGATGGGCTCTTTACTCCACAAGATTTGGTTGGTGTACCAAGAGATAATGTTAGTGATTCAAGAGTAAAAAAACTTGCAGCTGTTGTATTATCGCTTGATCCAGATGGAGATCCAAGTAACGGAATTGCAATTTCTCCAACATTAAAAAAAGTTTTAGAAGAGAAAGTAAAAGAAAACACAGGAAAAAGTGGAACTATTGATTTGACTCAATTAAACGAAAGTGTAGTTGTAGATGTTATAACTGATGTAAAAAATGAAATAGAAAATAATGATACATTAAAAAATCAAATTAAATCTGAATTATCAAAAGAGGGGATTAGTGTTAATGATATTAATTTAACCACCAAAACTCCAGATGATGTAGTTTCACACTTGCAAGAAGTAGAAAATAAAATTAAAAAAGGAGAAATTACTCCTCCACCTCCACCATCAGATAATGCTACAGATTAATAAAAGGGGCTTTTGCCTCTTTTAAAGGCTTTCTTATGTTTAAAAAAGTAAGTTTTTTTTTAGTTTTAAGCTCTTTAGCAGGAGCAAGTAATTTTAATTTTCCTTCGTTTTATGGTTTTTTAGGTGTTGTTAATACACCAAATGCTTTCGTTTTAAAAGAAGGAGAAATTCAATATCTTTATAATAATCAAGTTATTAATCTTCGCCCACATAGTGAACCTAACTTAAGAGAGATAGCAAAAGAGCAAAATTATAACCTTGCTTTTGGTTTTTTACCAAATTTGGAAATAAGCGCTCAATATTCTTATGCTTATAAAAATGGAAATAGTGATAATGGTTATTTATCTGATAGAAGTTTGAATTTTAAATATCAATTACCATTTATGCAAAATATTGTAAAAATTGCAGTTGGCGGTCAAGATATTGCAGGTGGAGCTCAGCATATAAAAAGTTTTTATGTAGTTGCAACAAAAGAATTTAAAAACTTTTATGCATCTTTAGGGTATGCAAAAGGATATAATGAAGGTTCCCTTGATGGATTTTTTGCAAATACTGCTTTTAAACCCTTTGATTGGTTGGAGCTTGGAGCTGAATATGATGGCAGAGAGTATAACTGGGTTGCAAAAAGTGCACTTAAAACAAATATTTTAAATATACCAACAACTTTTGGATTTATGTATAAAAACTCTTTTAGTTATCATAAAGGCTATTTTGCAAGTTATGTTCGATTTGATTTTAAACATAAAGCTAAATTTAAAATCAAACCCTTTATTTATAAAAAGTTTGCTAACCATTTTTTAAAAGAAGAGCATGATAGTATCTATTATAGTTTTGAAAATAATCTTTATAGTAATAGTGATGCTTATGCTATCAAGCAAGTATTTGCCTCTTTATCCAAACAATATTTAAACAAAAAGAGAATTTTTGTAACATTAAAAAAAGCTAATTTGCCTTTTATGACTCTAAAAGCAAATCCAAAAAAATATCTTCAATATTTAGAGCAAGGTGGCACAAACCCGATTCAATTAGCAAATTTACAAAAAGAAACAACTATAAAAAAGAGTGATTGGCTTAAACCTTATCTTAAATTTACACCATCTTTAATTTTAATTGATGGCTCAGAGTATGGTAGTTTAGATGAAGTTTTTGCGCTAAATACAACACTTTTTAGTCGTTTTGGAGGCGGGTTTATAGGAGCTTTGAATTTTTATTTGCCTCTAAGAGTTACATACAATTTTAAAAAGGGTAATGTTTTTAGTTATCGAAATAGAAATAAAGATAAAGCAGTCATTGATTTGGCACTTTTAAATAAATATTTTATCTATCATGGCAAAAAGTTTCATTGGTTAAATAGCTTTCAAGCTGGACTTTTTGATTATAAATTGAGTGGAGTTGCATGGCAAAGTGCATTTTTAAGCCAAGATTACAAACATATGATTGAATTAAAACTTGCTTATTTAAAAGATAATCTTTATGATATGATGTATAAATATGATAACAGCAAATATAGAAAAGAAGCATTGCTTCGATATAGTTATTATTTAGATAAATTTAATAGTGAGATCTCTTTAACGCTTGGAAAATATCTTTATGGAGATAAAGGAATTGATGTAGGATTTAAACGATATTTTGGTGATATTATTATAAAGGCTGATTTTGCTTATACGAAACATCCATTAAGAGGAACTAATAAGCTTGGGAGACTTCAAATTGTTATTCCTCTTGGAAAGAGCAATAAAGATTTCCGCTATGCCAATTTTAGTTTAGGAAGCTTTACCTATGAGCGCAAAAAGACTTTAGTTGCAAAAGGCGGGGCAAGTTATGCACAACCGATGCATTTAAAAGAAGTTGACAATGATTTTACATTAGAAAACTATTTTTTAAAAAAGGGGCGCAACAATTTAGACTATATTAAAAATTATTAATAAAAAAAGCCACCCAAAATCAAAATTTTAAAAATTTTTAGCATATGTTCATAAAAAGTTATGTTATAATTATTAAAAAAAGAGGGTGGCTTTATGAAAAAATCGTTTTTCTTATCTATAGCATTGTTGTGTAGCCTTGAAGCAACCTCGATTTCAACGCTACTTAGTGCTTTAAAAAATCAGCCTCAATTTAAAATGGATACTCTAAGTATAGAGCAAGCAAGCTTAGGGGGCAAAAAAATAGGTGCCAAATTTTGGCCCAAGGTTACACTTTTTGGAAGTGTTGAGCAAAATAGCATCTACAAACCACTTGGCGTGTTGCTACCAAGCCAGAGTGCAAAACTACTCAAAAACAAAAACCTCTCCCAACCCTTTAGCAAAACCATCATTCAAGAGGGTATTAAGGTAACTTGGCCAGTGTTTGTGAAATCGCTTTTTACCTTAAAGCAAAGAGCAAAATATTTAGAGCTTAGTGCAAAACAAAAAAGAAAATTAAATTTGTTACAAAATGAAGCAATAGTTGTTGGAGCAGTGGCTCAATTAAATTATATTGATGCAATGCTAAGGGCTTTAAGTGCAAAAGAGCGCTCTATCAAAGAGACCAAAAAGAAAACTGCCTTAGGGGTTAAAATTGGGCAAATGCCTTATAGTAAATTGCTTTTAATTAATACAAAATTAAATGAAATTACAATCAATCAAGCTTTTTTAAAAACAAATCGCCTTGCATTGCTTGCTAAGTTGCAAGATTTAACAGGGATAAAGGTAAAAGGCAAAATTTCTCTTAGATTAAAAAGACACATAAAAAAGGGTGAATTTTTTGCTCTTAAACCGTTGCAAAGCACCTTAAGAGCAAGCCAAAAAGCAATAGAAGCTGCTAAGGGGGCTTTTTATCCAAAAGTAGTTGTAAGCGGTATTGTTGCAAGAGAGCATGGAAACTCAATCAATACCGATACCTTTATGCACAAAAATTTAGCCCAAATTAAATTAAGTGCCACAATGCCGCTATTTGATAAAGAAAAGCAAGTTGATGTGCAAATAGCCAAGATAAACTATTTAAAAAATGCACTATTTATTAAGAAAATGCGCCATAGCTTAAAAGTAGAAGCAAAAAAAATCAAAAACAATATAGCCCTTTTGCAACAATCAGCCCGCTTAGCTAAAAAAAGTATTAAACAGCAGCAAGAGCTTTTAAAAATGGCAAAAGTTGCCTTTTTGCAAGGTTCAATCACGCAAGAAGAGTATTTACGCTATGAAGATGCGCTTTTTAGCGCAAAGGCAGATTTTGCAAAAATTATTGCTCAAATTTGGCAAAATAGAGCCCAACTTGCTGTAATTTATGGAGATGACTTAAAAGGAGTAGTTCGATGATAAAAACAATTTTAAAAAGAGTACTTGTATTATTAACGATTTTAGTAATTTTAGCAATTGGTTTAAAAATAGTTAAAATACGACGAGCAAAAGAGGCAAAAATGCCACCGCCAAAAAGCTATCCAATGGTTGTAAAAACTATTACTCCTCAAATAAAAGAGAGTGAACTTACATTGCCTTATTTAGCAATTGTTGAAAATGAAAAAAGTGTAACACTTGCTTCAAAAGTTGGCGGAAGAATTGAAATGATTAAAAAAAGTGGTAAGCAGGTTCAAAAGGGTGAAATTGTTGCAAAAATAGATACAACACAAATTGAAGCAAATATTAAAGCGCTTGAAATTACCCTAAAAAATGCTAAATCTACCCATAAGCGAATATTAACGCTTTTTAAAGCAAAAAGTGCTTCATTAGATCAGCTTGAACAAATTGAAACCAAGATTGCTACTTTAAAAGCCAAAATTGCTTCATTAAAAGATAATCTTACTTATGCAATTGTTAAAAGTCCAGTTGATGGGGTGATTGCAAAAAGCTTTGAAAGCGAAGGCTCAATTGCAATGCCAGGGAAGCCGCTTTTAAAAATTATTGCAAATAGTGGTTATTATCTACTTGTTCGCTTGCCTCAAGAAGAAACAGCAAATGAGATTATTTTTAAAGGTAAACATCTTAAACTCACTCCTTTGCATTCAACATTTCATGGACTTAGTGAATTTAAAGCAAAAGTAGATGATAGTTCATTAAATCTTGGCGAAAAAGTTGAAATAAAAGTAGTAACTTTTAGGGGCAAAGCTATTAAACTCCCATTTGATGCCATTTTAAATAGTGAAGGCAAAAATTATGTTTTAATTGCCAAAAACAATCAAGCTACACCTTTGCAGGTGCATATTGTAAAAAAAGGGCAAGAAGGAGTTGTGGTTAAAGAGAATTTAGTTGGCAAAAAAGTAATTGTTGCTAAACCAGATATTTTGCTTAGACTTGTTAGCGGTGCAAAAATTCGTATAAAAGGCTAAGAGATGTTTGATTTTTTCTATAAACGCCCATATTTGCTCTATTCTTTAATTGCCGCTTTTTTTATTATGGGGGTTGTTGGGCTTATTAAGTTGCCAAAAAATCTCTTTCCAGATGCCAATCCTCCAACTGTTGTAGTTGTAACGCAAGTTCCAGGAGCTACAGCAAAAGTTGCCGCAAGCACAGTTTCTAAACCAATTGAAGCGGAACTTTTGCGGCTTGGACATATTAAAGATGTAAGCTCCATTAATTTGGCAAACTTTTCTATTGTAAAGGCTGAATTTACTTATAAAAAGACACTTAATGAAGCGGCAGTTGATGTTGCAAATGCACTCAATATTGCAAAAGCAAAACTTCCTGCAAATCTTAATCCAGCAATTTATACAACAGGTGATTTTACCCTGCCTGTTGATGTAATTGCACTTAGTCCAAAAGATGAAAATATTACATTATCTCAAATTAGAAAAATTGCAACTTCTTTTATAAAACCATATCTTTTAAGCAATCCTGAGATTGGAAATGTTGAGGTTTTTGGCGGATATGAGAGTGCAATAACAATAAATATTGATCCTTTCAAAGCAAAAAAGTATGAAATTGATTTTGCTACAATTATTAAAGTTATAAAATCGCAAAACAAAGATGTTCCTGTTGGATTTATCAAGAGTAAAGATGGCTTTTTTACTGTTACAATGTATGGTGAAAAAGATAATGTTTTAGCGCTTGAGAATTTAACTATCAAGCCAAATGTAAGACTTAAAGATATTGCTACAATTAAATGGGATTATAAAAAAAGAACAAGCGGCTATTTGGGTAATGGAAAAGAAGCAATTGCACTCTCAATTCAAAGAGCGCCAGGCGGAAGTGTTTTAGATGTAAGTAAAGCTGCACGAGCTGCTATGAAAGAGCTTGAAAAAAAATATCCAAGAATTAAGTTTGAAATTAGCGATACGCAAAGAGATTTGATTGAACAAGCAAATACCAATATGCTTGAAGCTCTAAGAGATGCAATTATTTATACGCTTTTAGTAATAATGCTTTTTCTTGGAAATTTTCGAGCTATTATTGCGGCTGGGCTTTCGATTCCAATGGTATTTTTTGCAACAATTGCAATTATTTGGCTTATGGGAGGGGAACTTAATATTGTAATTTATACAGCAATTATTTTAGCTCTTGGAATGCTTACAGATGATGCAGTTGTTGTGCTTGAAAATATTGAGCGCCACTTAAATGAAGAGAAAGAGAATTTACAAGATGCAATTGTAAATGGAACAAAAGAGGTGGTTTTGGCGGTATTTGCCGGGACTGCGGCAACTATTGCTATTTTGTTTCCATTAATGTTTGTTGGAGGCTATCCTCAAAAAATTTTTAGACCACTTATTATGACACTTATTATTGCATTGCTTGTTAGTTACTTTTTATCTATTACTTTTATTCCACAACTTTCACGCTGGCTTTATAGAAATGGAACGCAAAAAACAAAAATAGAAAAGGGTTTTGAGTGGTTTTATCAACACACTATTGGAAAACTTGTTATTCCTTATGAAAATATTATCAAATTTACAAACTATGGCTTTAAGATACCAAAACGCTTTATGCTTACAATGATTGCTATTGCAGTTTTGCTTATTTCGCTTAAAAACATTATGCCAACTATTGGTAAAGATACAATGCCTCCAATGGATACAGGAATTATTAAAGCACAAATTGCTTTTAGTGCCAATGAAACAACCAAGCAAGCCCAAGAAAAATTAAAGCCATTTTTAAAATGGCTCCATAGCCAGCCTTGGGTTGTAAGAAGCTCAGTTGCTTTTGGAAGTGAAATGGGGGTTTTGAGTCTTGGCAGTGGAAATTTGCCAACAGAAGCTACAATTACCATTGATACAGTCAATCGCTTTGAGCGCAATGCAACAATTTGGCAATTAGAAGATATGATTCGCGATAAACTTGCTCAAATTGAAGGAATTAAAAGAAATGATGTTTTTGATTTTGGAGCAACACCACTTTCATCTATTAAAGCAACAGTAGATACCAGAGCCTTTTCGCCTTATATTGAAAATTTAGTGCCAATTGCACATAAAGTGCAAGAAGTAATGAATCAGGTGAAAGGCTTTACCTCAACTTCTATTAGTTGGGATAAAGACTTTAGTGAGTATGAGATAAAAATTGATCAAAATAAAGCGCTAAGCTATGGTATAACCCCGCTTCAAGTTGCCGCTCAGCTTCCAATTAAAGGGCAAGTTGTCTCACTTCTTGGAAATTTAGAATCAATGAATACACAATATGTAAGATTTTATATCAAAACAAAATATACCCAAAATTTAGAAACACTCAAACTTTTGCCAATTAGCACAAAATTTGGAGAGATACCTCTGTCTGAGATTGCAACGATTCATAAACACTTAACCTATGCAAAAATTGAGCGAGATCAGATGCTCTATAGCATCGATATTAATGGATATCGTGCAAAACGCCCAGTAACACACCTAACCGATGATACAGTAAATAGTTTGAAAAATATCGATACAAATGGAGTAAAATTAACTCAAAGGGGAGATATTGCCCAGCTTAAAGAAAGCTTCAAACGTATGATTAAAGCAATAGGGCTTGGAGTAGTGCTTTTAATAATGGCTTTGATTGCAATTTATCGCTCTGTTCGCTTGGCATTTATTATGATTGTTGTATTGCCGCTTTCTTTAATTGGAGCTGCGTGGGGAATGCTTTTGTTTCATAAGCCAAGCTGTATGCCAAGCTTACTTGGAGTTTTACTTTTATTTGGAATTATTATTAAAAATGCGATTTTACTTATTGATTTTTACCAAGCAAATAAAGCAAAAGGTGAGAGCAACTTTCAAAGTGCGCTTGATAGTGTAAGTGTGCGTTTTCGCCCTGTTATGATGACAGCTTTTGCTACAATTGCTGGAATGATTCCAATTGCACTTGAGCAAGCAGTAGGGCTTGAGCGCCTTAGTCCATTAGCAGATGTTGCAATTGGAGGACTTTTGATTGGAACACTTTTAACACTTGTGTATGTTCCAATTTATGCTTATATTTTTGATAAAGAAAATCCTTTAGCAAAAGATGAAAAATAAACTTTTCTTCCTTGGCGCTTTCGTTGGCGCCTTAGCTTTTATTTTTTTCTTTTGGCAAAAATCTCATAATAAAACTTATATTTATCCAAAAAAAGGAAATTTAACAAAAGTTGTTGAAGCAATTGGGAGGGTGAGTGCAACAAATATTTATAAAATCACTCCTACCTATCCTGCAAAAATTATAAAAGTTTTTAAAGATGAGGGTGATTTTGTTAAAAAAGGAGATATCTTAGCCATTGGTGATAATAAAAGTGTTGCTCTTGAAATTCAAAAAAATAACGTTGCAAGAAAAGAGCTTAATTTAGAGATAAACGCAACAAAAAAAGAGATAGAAGCTTTACAAATTTCTTATAATCAAAAGAAAAAAGAGTTTTTGCGCTATAAAGCGTTATTTTTGCATAAAGTAGCCTCAAAAGAGCTTTTTGAACAAAAAGAAGCGCTTTTTAAAGCCACAAAGGCGCGTTTACAAGCGAAAAAGCTTGAGTTAAAAGCGCTTGAAAAAAGGATGAATAAGCTTACACTTCAAGGCAAAATTTTAGAAAAAAAGTATCACGATTTTATTATTAAATCTCCAGTAGATGGCGTTATTGTGAAAAGATTTGCAACAAGGGGACAGCTTTTTTTACCTCAAAAGAGTCTTTTTCATATAGTAAATCCAAAAGAGCTTTGGGTAGAGGCTTATTTGGATGATAAAGTCGCTAAAGATATAATCCCTCAAATGAGAGCACAAATTTATTTACGAAGCGGCAAGCATTATAAAGGCTTTGTTGCAAGGATAGAAAAAGCATGCAATCCAATTACGCAAGAGCGAATCTTTGATGTAGCATTTCAAAAGATACCAAAAGAGTTTTTTTTATATGAACAAGCAAGAGTTAAAATTGCTCTAAAAACCATAAAAGATGCGTGGATTGTTGATGCTTTAGCTCTTAGATATAAAAGAGAAGAGGCTGGAGTAATTGTTCAAAATGGCTGGAAAAAAGAGTTTATAAAAGTGAAAGTTTTAGCAATCAATAATAACAAAGCAGCTCTTAGCTCAGAAAAATTAAATAAAAATAGCAAGATTCTTTTGGATAAATGATTAATTTAGCCTTTAAAGAGATTCGATTTAATTTAAGTAAATTTATTATAACAGCAATTGGAGTTGGAACTCTGCTTGGAATTGTTTTGATTATGGTTGGAGTTTATCGAGGTATGATTATAGATGCGCAAAGTTTATTAAGAGATATTGATGGTGATATTTGGGTGGTGCAAGAAAATACTTTAGGACCCTTTGCACAGCCTTCGATTTTGCATGAGGATCTCAAAGATAAAATTTTAGCAATTGAAGGTGTAAAAGATGTTTTACCTTTAAGTGTTGAGAGTATGCAACTAAAAACAAAACAAGGATTAAATAAAGTTGTAGCAATTGGGTATGATATTTATAGTAATTTTCATTTTATAAAGCCACTAAGGGGAAGAGAAATATTAAAGAGTCATTTTGAATTGGTAGCTGATAGTAAGTTGCATTTAGATTTGAATGAGACCATAAAAATTGGAAGAGATGAATATAAAGTTGTTGGTATTGTTAAAAATGGTGTCTCAAGTGGAGGTGAACCGCTTATTTATTTGAGTTTGCAAGATGCACAAAGAGTGCAATTTTCTTTTTCTAATAATCGAATAAGAAAAGAGCTTTTGCGTGGAAAAAAAGATTTTGATACCCATTTTATTAATGCTGTTGTAGTTCGCGTAAAAAAGGGATTTTCTTGCAAGAAGGTAGCAAATGCAATCAAAAATCAGCTTCGAGTCAATGTTTTTTTAAATGAAGAAGAAAAAAATATTCTTACTAAAAATCTTATCAAAATGGCATCAAAGCAAATTGGAATGTTTACAATTATTTTAATTATTGTCTCAACAATTATTATTGCTTTAATTATTTATACAATGACGCTTGAAAAGCAAAAAGAGATTGCCATTTTAAAACTAATTGGTATTGATAAAAAAGAGATTATAAAAATGATTGTGCAAGAGACACTTATTCTTGGTATCTTAGCTTTTTGTTTTGCCCTTTTGTTTTCGCACCTTATTTATGATAAGTTTCCAAAAAGGGTTGTTTTACAAAATTATGATGCAATAGCGCTTTTTATCATTGTTTTGATAGCTTCATTTTTTGCTTCGTTGGCTGCTATTAAAAAGGTTTTATCAACCAAAGCGCAATCTGCATTGGCATAGGAAGAGAATGAGGAAGATAGCTATTAAAGTTAAGCATTTAAGCAAAACTTTTCAAGGAAAAAATTATACACTCACAGTTATTGAAGATGCTTCATTTGAAATTTATAAAGGTGAGCTTGTAGCACTTGTTGCACCAAGTGGAGCGGGCAAAACGACACTTTTGCTCATGCTTGGATGTGTCGAAGAGCCAAGTGGAGGCAAAATTATTTTGGGTAAAGAAAAAGTTTATGATAATGGATGGCTTATTAAAAATAAAGAGGAGTTGCGAAGAAAAAAGATAGGTTTTATTTTTCAAGCACACTATTTAATTGCTTTTTTAACTATCTTAGAAAATATTATTTTATTGCCGCTTAATAATGGAGTGCCAAAAGAAGAGGCTAAAGCAAATGCTCTTCGCTTACTTGAATATTTTGATATCAAAGATAAAGCCAATGCCTATCCTTTTGAACTCTCTGGCGGACAAAATCAAAGAGCTGCAATTGCAAGAGCACTTATTAATAAACCGCAAATTGTTTTGGCAGATGAACCGACAGCAGCACTTGATAGTAAAAGAAGTGTTGCAGTTGTTAAAATGCTAAAAAAAATAGCTCAAGAGCAAAATGTTGCAGTTGTTATGGTAACGCATGATGAGAGGATGCTTCCTTTTTGTGATCGGATTTTAACGATTGAGAATAAAAAGGTTTTGTTTAAAGAAAAAGGATTTATTGTTTAATTTTGTTGGGTGGGTGGGAAGGATTTTTTTAAAGGAAAAGGCAATGGAAATTTCTTTTGATGAATATTTAAAATGCTTTGATTATAATGAACGAAAAGCGATGAAAATTAAGCTTGATGAGATGCTAAAGCTCTATCAAGAGGAGAAAGCTGAAATTATTGATATTCGCTTTAGGGATGAATATGAAGCGTGGCATTTGGGTTTTGGCAAAAATATTCCATTAAATGAATTGCCAAATAGATTAAATGAGTTAGATAAAAACAAAACTATTGTTACAGTTTGCCCGCACTATGATAGAGCCGAAATTGCAAGACTCTTTTTAAAGTTGAAGGGTTTTAATGCAAGATATTTGACTGATGGTTTATTAAGAGTTGTTGATTATTTGCGCGGAGATAAAGCTAGGGATTATATGGCTAAAATTAAGGGAGAAGGTTGAAGGTTGAAGGAAGAAGGATAATGTAGGGTGCGGTATCCTTGCCGCACAAAAAAATTATTTAAAAAGAGAGCAAAAATGGCAAATTTTCCAGAGAACATTGTTCCAAGTGAAATGAAAAATTTTAGAATTACAATTGATGAATTTATAGAAGCTTACAATAAAGGCGAGGCGGAGCTTGTAGATATTAGGGTGCCAATGGAGACAAAGGTTTGGCAAGTTAATTTCGGGCTTAAAATTCCTGCAAATGAGTTGCCAAAAAGATTGGATGAGCTTTCAAAAGATAAATTAATTGTAGTAGCATGTCCACACAGTGACCGCTCAAATATGGCAAGAGTCTATTTAGCAGAGCAAGGCTTTAAGGTAAAATATCTTGTTGGCGGACTTTTAGGTTTAATGGAGCGGCTTAAAGGCGGTATGGCAAAGGATATTAACATATGATGCACTACCTGCTCTATATTGCTCTGACTTTGGGGCTTTCTACCCTTTTTGCAATGGGCGGGGTGGGCTCAGCTATTGTGCTTGTGCCAATTTTTAATATGCTAGGACTCCTTCTTAATTTATCAAAAGCAATCGGGCTTTTTATAAACAGCTCTTCTACAATTACCGCTTCTATTATGAACTTTTTTAGAGGTGTTTTGGATGTAAAATTTGCACTGCCGTTAATTATCGCAATATTAATTGCTACACCAATTGGTGCATGGAGTTCGCAATATGTGAGCGTTGTTGTGGTAAAGTGGATTTTGGTTACCTTTTTAATAATTGCTGCTAGCCTGCTTTTATACACAAAACGCGAAACAAAAGTGGTTTACGATAAGGCGTGGATTTTGTTTTTAATAGGCTTTGTTGTCGGTATAATATCCGGTATGGTAGGAGTAGGCGGCGGGACCTTAATTATGCCGCTTTTAATACTTTTAGGATTTGATGCCAAAAAAGCTGCTTATGCAGTAAGTTTTGTTATACCTTTTTCATCTTTAGGGGCTTTTTTTACATATTTAAGCTTTGTAAAGATGGATTGGCTCTTACTTGGCACAGTAACAGTTGCTGCAATTATTGGCGGTTATTTGGGCGATAAAATAATGCATTACCGCTTAACTCCAGCACAAGTTAAAAAGCTGATTGCGGTATTGTTGCTTCTATTGGCGGCGAAGATGATTTATTCGCTTGTTGGTTAAGTTTGAAGTTTGAGGGTGAAGGTAGAAGGTTGAAGGTTGAAGGTTGTGTTGGAAGTGAGGCTTTAGCCTCACCTCAATATAGCTGTTAATATTGTGAGACTGAAGTCTCAGTTCCAAGAGAGGAGAAAATATGGTTCATATTTTGCAAAAGATAGCTGATTGGATTATAGAAAAAGAGGAAAAAGATGCTAGAGATTGCACTGTGCCTGATGAGGTGGTGCAAGAGTGGTTAGAGACTGTAAAAGAGCATATTAAACATATGCAAGAACAGGGTAAAACAAGTAGCGAACACTACTTAATGCTGCAAGATTTAAAAAAGAAGATTGAACATATTATAAATGTCCGACAAAATAGATGTAAAGGGTAATTATGGGGCATCATCATCACCACGAAGTAAGCGGCACTAAACTCTTTTTAACGGTAGTTTTAAATGTAATTATAACTGTTGCACAAATTATTGGCGGAGTGATTTCCGGTTCTTTGGCACTGCTTAGCGATGCAATGCATAACTTTAGCGATGTTTTAGCCCTTTTGATTGCTTGGGGTGCAAACAGACTCTCTTTAAAACCAAGCGAAGAGAGTAAAACTTTTGGTTTTAAAAGAGCCGAAATAATCGCTGCACTTTTTAATGCATCGCTGCTTTTAGCGATTGCAATATTTTTAATTTTTGAGGCTGTTCATAAATTTTTGCACCCTGAGCCGATTGAATCTAATTGGGTTATTTGGCTAGGAGTTTTAAGTATTGTGCTAAACAGTGCAAGTGTGCTGCTTATAAAAGATGATACACACGATAATATGAATGTAAAGGCTGCCTATCTACACTTAATGACAGATGTTGCAACATCTGTGGCTGTAGTTATTGGCGGTTTATTAATGAAGTATCTACATATCTATTGGGTAGATAGTGTTATAACAATTTTGATTGCGATTTATCTTATCTTTGCATCTTACGATATAATAAAAGAGTCGGTTGCAATTTTAATGCAGTTTGCACCCCAGATTAATTTAGAAGAGTTGGCAAAAAGCGTTGCACAAATTGAAGAGATAGAAAATATCCATCATATCCATATTTGGCGATTAAACGACCACGATATATTTTTAGAAGCCCATATCGATTTTACAAACAATTTAAAATTAGATACTGTTACAAAAAAGTTAGAGCAAATTGAGCAGATGCTAAAGAGCAAATTCCATATTTCGCATGTGACCTTGCAGCCAGAATACAACCGTGACGATAAAAAAGATTTAGTGGTATAAAGGGAATAAGATGCAAGAAGCTTGTCATATAATGAAAGATGGTGAGATTTTAAATGAAAAGAAAAAAGAATTTCCCCTTTTTAAAGGCATTTTATATGGAGATAAGATTTTAAGTGCTAAGCTTTCTAAAAGAATTGCGTGCTCTATTAAACATTTGCCTTTGAGATTACAATTTTTTTATGAAGAAGATGTTATAAAAGCGCTTGAAGCTGGCATTAGCAAAGATCCAACATTTGTGTTAGAAGGAGAGATTTTTATTGAAGGTTTGATGCAAGCTGAAGGGATTGAAGCTAAATTTAAAAAGTTTTTGTTAGAATATGCTCAAAAAAAGGAGACAAAAATGCAAGCACCAACACCTGAGCAAGTAGAACAAATGATGATTGAAAAGATGGGTGAATTGCCAGCATCGCTAAAAAGCGCAAAAGAGCTTGATTCAAGATTTTTGGTTGAGCAAGCAATGAGTTCAAAATTTAGTATGCAAGATGAAAAAAATCCTTTTGATCCAAAAACTTCTATGCTTATAGCTTTAGCAACTTCAATAGCTCTTGGTAGTAGTGAGTGTATGAAAGAGCAAGTTAAAATGCTTAAAAAAATGGGATTAAGCAAAGAAGAATTGGCTTATTTAATTAAAATTGTCAAACATGCAAAAAGCAGTGTTGTTGTATCTGATGCAAAAGAAGCAATTGATACTTTTTTAGGTAGCTAATGTTAAAAAGGTTTGTTGAGCGAAAAAAGCGCTATATTGTAAGTGAGGGTAGCGCTTTTTTTCTTATGCCTTTGGTACTTTTGCCTTTACTTTTTGAATATTATTTTCATAATGATTATAAAAATTATTTTAATGCTCATAAAGATGCTATTGTTTTAGTAAATGTTGCATATATTGTTATTGCAAGATTTCTAATGCTGGATAGTGCAGTTTATATCTTTAGCCGCTCTAAACACCATGTTCATTTAGCTCTTATTCAAATTGTGCTTTTATATTTAGAAGTAACACTCATTACCATATTTTATTTTGCGGCAGTGTTTTATTTGTTTGATCCATTTACTTTGTTTCATTTAAATTCAGATTTTAGCCCTCAAACCTTAGCTTTAATTAAAAAACACGATTTTGTTTTATCTTTATATATTTCTACTGTAACTTTTACAACTTTAGGCTCTGGAGATTGGATTCCACAAACAATGCCAGCAATGATTGCAGTTGTATCTGAGGTCATTCTGGGTGTTGTGCAAGGTGGAGTTTTTGTAGCCATTGTCATTTATGCGCATCAAAATAAATCACTATATACAAAAAAATAGGAAAAACTTTAAATTTACTTCTTAAATTTTTTTTTAAGCTATCTTTCATTATGATGTAATGATTTTAATAAAGGAGGAGAGAAATGGAAAAGATTACACCAATGGATTTTATAAAAATGGGGCTTGGAGCAATGATTATTGCTAAAGAAAAGGCTGAAGAACTTGTGCAAGAAGCGCTCAAACAAGGGCAAGTGAGCAAAGAAGAGGCTGATAAGTTTTTAGCCCAACTCAAAGAAGAAGCAAAACAAAGCACACAAGAAGCGCAAGAGAGTATAAAAAAAGAACTTCATGAAGCTTTAAAAGAGCTTGGTTTAGCAACTAAAGAGGATATTACTGCTCTAAAAAGAGAATTAAGAGAGCTAAAAAAGCTTTTAGAAGAGAAAAAAGCTTAGATGTTTCAAAGCATAAAACAGCTTGAGCGCTTTAAAACAATTCTTTTTATTTTAGCAAAAAATGGATTTGATGATATTATTAGTGAGCTTGGGATTGAGCGCTATTTAGCTTTGGCTTTACCAAAAAGCAGTGCTAAAGCTAAGATGCTCTCAAGAAGTGAGCGTATTCGAAAAACAGTTGAAGAACTTGGGCCAACTTTTATAAAATTGGCTCAAATTCTCTCAACCCGTCCTGATTTAATTCCGCTTGATTTAGCTGAAGAGTTTTCCAAACTGCAAGATCAAGTAGAACCACTCCCTTTTGAGCAAATAGAGCCAATTTTTATACAAGAGTTTGGGAAAAGCGTTGATGAGCTTTTTGAAGGAGAGCTAACTCTTTTGGCTTCTGCTTCTTTGGGGCAAGTATATAAGGGGCGTTTAAAAAATAATCAAGAGGTGGCTATTAAGGTTTTAAAGCCAGGTGTTACAAAGATGATTGAATTAGATATTGCAATTATGAGAAAAATTGCCACTCTTTTAGAAAATAAACTTCAAAATTATGGGATTGATTCTCCTTTGGCAATTATAGAAGAGTTTGAGCGAACCATTAAAAAAGAGCTTGATTTTAGTATAGAAGCACTCAATCTTAAGCGTTTTGCAAAAAATTTTGAAAATGATACTACAATTTTTGTTCCAAAACTTTTTGAAGAGCTCTCAAGCAGTTTAGTTTTAACGATGGAATATATTCAAGGAATTAAAGTTTCTAATATTAAAGAGTTGAAAAATGCAGGTTTAGATCCTAAAAAAATTGCAAAAAGAGGCTTTAATTTAATAGCAAAACAAATTTTTCTTTATCGCTTTTTTCATGCCGATCCACATCCTGGCAATATTTTTGTGCTTTTAGATGGACGTATTGCTTTTATTGATTTTGGAATGATGGGAAGCATTAGCCAAAAAGATCGTAAACATTTTCTTGAAGTGATTTATTATATTGTTAAGCAAGAAGAAGAAAAAGCAGCTCTTGCAATGCTTCATTTAGCAAAAATTAAAAATGAAAAAATTGATAAAGATGCATTTGCAAAAGATATGGGCGATGTTATTCGAACCTATTTTTATGGCTCCCTTAAAGAGCTTAACATTAAAAAGATGTTTCATGATATCATCAGCCTTATGAGTCGCTATAAGGTCTATTTTAAAGAAAACAACTATCTTTTAATCAAGTCTTTAATTACAATAGAAGGGGTTGGAAAAGCGCTTGATCCAGACTTTAATGCCGCTTTAAATATTAAACCTTTTATTTTGCGTTTTTATAAAGAAAATTTTTCTTTGGGTGCATATCTTTTAAGAGCTTCTCAAATGCCAAAAGAGCTTAGTGAATTTCTTGTGCAATTTCCAAGCGATATAAAAACAATCATTGATAAAATGAAAGAGGGCACCTTTAAGATAGAGTTAGAGCATATTGGCTTAAGCGATTTAGAAGAGAGTATCGAAAAATCAGCCAATCGCCTCTCAATTGCTATTATAATTGCAGCTTTACTTATTGGTTCATCGTTGTTGCTTTTAGTGCAAATTCCACCACTTCTTTTTAACATTCCAGTGCTTGGGCTTATTGGATTTTTGCTTGCAGCAATTATGGGAATTATTTTGATTCATTCAATCTATAAAAAAGGGAAACTCTAAGAGCTACTTTTTAAAGCTACTTTGCAATGTGAAAACTAGGAGCAAAAGTGAAAAAAGCATTAAGGATTAGCTTAAAAAAAAGCCCTCAAAAGAGGACTAACATTAGAATTTATAGAGTGCTTGAACTCTAAAGCGTTGATCTTTTCTTTTTGTAAAATCTTTATTTTTTACATAGCGATATTCAACTTTTACATGCACATCTTTCACCATAAATTTATATCCAGTAATTAAACCATATGCTGTTTTTTTACCGCTATCTGGTTTATCAAGAGCTACATCAAAATATGCACTTGTATTGTTTTGAAATTTATATTTAAGAGCAAGTTTTGCAACTTTTTGTTTTGTTCCAGCTACAACGTCGTTACTAAATGATTTATCCAAAGAGCGTCCCCAAAGTGCACTTGTTCCACCAAGGTTGAGTGTTGCATCTCCATCATTGATATAATCAAGATAAATTCGTGCATTGAGTGCACCAAAATTTGTGCCAATATATCCTGCAATTGAGTAGCTGGCTTTCGTACCTGTTGCACCTTTAATAAGTGCCATAGAGTTTTTATCAGCTTTTGTATAAACAAGCTGCAATCCAAGTTCAATATCGTTCATTTTTGTTTCAGTTGTATTCCAGATAGAAAATGCTTTGCCTTTGTTTCCATTTTTTGGCATATAATAAATACTTGTTGCATTTGTTGTATTTGGAAGCGACTTATTAAGCGCTCCAATCATAAAAAGACCCTTATTAGAGCCATTGATTTTTGTGTTGCCTTTGTCTGTAAAAACACTTGGAACCCATGCAGCAACTAATGTTGTATCTTGTAAATTGTTATTTACGATTGTAATTGCATTAAATGTTTGTTTTAAATATCCAGCATCTCTATAAGACCATGCCCAAGGGCTTAATGCTTTTGGTAATGTTTGGCGTCCAGCTTTAATTGTAGTATTTCCAAAAGTATATGTTGCATAAAGTTGTGCTAATTTTGAGATGCTTTTATCTTTGTTTAATTTGCCATCAAAATAGGTAATGTGATCAAGCTCTGCACCAATTCCAAAACCATAACCAAGCTTTTTTTCTACACCAAGAGCCATTTTAAACATTGCATAGTTATCTTTTGCTCCCCAGCTATCGCCTTTTGTGCTAAGCTTTTGTGCTCGATAGGCAAATGAACTTACACCCCAAAAATCGCATGCAGCTGGAGCAGCTTGGGGAGCAACTGGCTGAGCAGGAGCAATATTCCCACCAGCATAGATTATTCCAGAAGCTACTACTGAAAGTAAAAGTGTTTTTTTCATTTTATTTTCCTTGTTTTGTTTTGATAATAAAACTTTATCATCATTTAGTTACAAATTAGTTACAAATGAAACTTAAGTATCAAAAAAAAGTATTTTTAAACGTTATAATAAAACAAAGGAGGCTACAATGAATGAGGGAATGGTTGGAGAGTTTTTATTGTTATTAGCTTTTTTCTTTGCTGCATCACTCATTTTAGGGCTTTTTTTGGAGCGATTTAAAATTCCTGCAATTCTTGGAGCGCTTTTTGTTGGAATTTTGTTTGCTAACTCGCATTTTGCCAAGATTTTGCAAAGCACTTTTAAAGTTCCTTTTGATTTTTTAGCCAATTTAGGCGTGCTTTTTTTACTCTTTTTTATTGGAAGTGAACTTGATATAAAGCAGATGCAAAAACAAAGCAAAGCAATTATTCAAGCAACATTTCTTAATACCATTTTTCCATTTATTTTTGGTTTTTTAGTAATGCAGCTTTTTGGATATGGTTTAGTAATTTCTTTTATAGTGGGGCTTGCTCTAATGCCAACTGCTGAAGCAGTCGTTGTGCCAATTTTAGATGAATTTAATCTTATTAAAAGCAAAGTTGGCTCTTTTGTGGTAGGTGCAGGTGTGTTAGATGATGTTATAGAAGTTTTTTTAGTTAGTTTTGTTTCAATTATTATTGGAATGAAGTTGAGTAAAGAGGCTTTCCATAGCCAAGAATTACTTGAGATTGCTTTGCATTTATTTTTATTTATTGCGTTGGCGTGGCTTCTTGTTAAAATTTTACCAAAGATTGCTCAACTTTTATCCAAAAAAGCATTGTGGTTTTTAGTAACGCTGCTTTTTTTTCTTGGTGGAGTGGCTTCAAAGGCGCATCTTGGACTAATTATTGGTGCAATTACTGCTGGAGTTATTTTTGCTCATATTATAAAAAAAGAAAAAATTTTAGAAAATGTTAAAGATTTTGCTTATGGCTTTTTTGGAATACTCTTTTTTTTATGGATTGGATTAAGTGTAAATATTGAAGGAATTTTCAAGGCTCCACTTCTAACGTTGGCAATATTTATGGCAGCCTTTTTTGGCAAAATAGTAGGAATTTTATTGCTTGTTCCTTTAAAAAAGTTAACGCTTAAAGAAGCCATTTTAATTGGAGTAGGATTGAATGCAAGATTAACGACTGAAATTATCGTTGCTAAATTATTGCTTGATGCTAATTTAATTGATACAAAACTTTTTAGCGCATTTGTTGCATTTGCTTCAATATCTACTGTTTTAGTTTCCATTGTTTTTACTATTTTGCTTAAACTTTGGCATAGTGAGCTAAAAGGAGTTTCCTATGAACATTGAAACTATTAAACTTTTTTTGATTGCGCTACTTATTGGCTTTTTAATTGGAATGCAACGAAGCCTTAGTGAATTAAAAGAGAATAAAATAAGTTATTTTGGAAGCCGCACCTTTGCTTTGCTTAGTCTTGTAGGATTTTTAAGCATTTATTTACAAAAAGAGTTTAGCTATTTTTTTATAAGCTCTTTTTTGGTGGTTGGAATCATTGTTGCTTTGAGTTATTATTTTAAAGGGACAACGTTAAAAGATATTGGCGCAACAACGCAAGTTGCTGCACTTATTAGCTTTTTGCTTGGGGCAATGGTAGCGCTTGGAAAAGTAAATTTTGCAATTTTTATTGGTGTTTTTGTAATTACTCTTTTAGAATTAAAGCCAACACTTTTACTCTTAGAGCGCCATATAGGAGAGCAAGATATTAAAGCTACAATTTTGCTTTTATTAATGACTTTTGTAATTTTGCCAATTTTACCAGATAAAATGATTGATCCATGGCATCTTTTTAATCCATATAAAACATGGGCAATGGCAGTAATTATTGCTGCTATCTCTTTTGTAGGATACCTTGCAATTAAAATTTTAGGTCAAAAGCATGGAGTATTTTTAACAGGAGCTGCAGGAGGGCTTATCTCTTCTACGGCAGTCTCCATTTCACTTTCAAAAATGTTTAAAAAGCAGTATCCTCTCATTAACGCCTATGCCGGAGGCATTGCAATTGCTTGCACCTTTATGTATGTAAGAGTACTTTTTGAAACATTAGTAATTAATTATCATTTGGCTCTTTTTCTTTTGCCTTCATACCTTAGTGCAGCTATTTTAGGGCTAATTTATAGTTATTACATGTATAAGCACTCAAGCGAACAAAACGTTGAATTTCAAAACGAAGAGCTTAGCAAAAACCCCTTGCAACTGAGTGAAGCTCTTAAATTTGGACTACTTTTTGGCATTATTTATGGTGCAATTGCTTTTGTGCAAGGAAAATATGGTAATTTGGGAGTTTATGCAGTTTCATTTTTTTCTGGACTTACTGATGTAGATGCAATAACACTTTCACTTAGCCAACTCTTTAGTGATGGTAAATTAGCTTTGAAAGTGAGTGCGGCTGGAATTGTGATTGCAAGTGTTACAAATTCGATAGTAAAGCTTTTAATTGTTTATTATTTGGGTGGCGTAAAACTTGGCAATAAAGTAGCATCCTTTTTCCTTATTACTTTATCTGCATTAATTGCAGGATTATTTATTTAGTGCCTCTTTTAAAGAGGCACCAAGAGACAATAATTAGCCGTAGGGGGATTTTTATATCTGCTGCTTACTTTTGTAAGCATTCAAATTATAGCAAAGAAGCATTACCAAAGTATTACTTATAAAAATTATAAGGCTTCTTCATCCTCTTCGCCAGTTCTAATTCTGATTGCTTTTTCAACTTCGCTAACAAAGATTTTTCCATCGCCAATTTTACCGGTTCTTGCTTCTTTTTGAATAATTTCGATTGCTTTTTGTGCATATTCGTCATTGCTTACAACAATTTCAATTTTGATTTTTGGAATAAAATCTACAACATACTCAGCCCCACGATAAAGTTCACTGTGCCCTTGTTGGCGTCCATACCCTTTTACTTCATAAACAGTCATTCCCTCAATTCCAGCTGCAACTAAAGCCTCTTTTACATCATCAAGTTTAAAAGGCTTAATGATAGCTTCTATTTTTTTCATATCCTTTTCCTTTAAAAAATTTTTCTCAATTATAGCACAAAAATAATGGCTAAGTATCGAAAAAATTTAGCAAAAAATACAATTACAATAAACTTTTTCAAAGGATATTGTAAAATGCCTGCAACAAATGTTAAAGGATCACCAATTATTGGCAAAGGGCTAAGGAGTAAAACAAAGCTTCCGCTTTTTTGGAAAAACTCTTTTGCATTATAAAGTTTTTTGGAACTTATCAATTTTTTATGCAAAAGATACTCTTCGCCCTTTAATCCCAAATAGTAATTAAAAACTGCTCCAAGCGTGTTTCCAAAGCTTGCAAAAAGCAAAAGTAAAGCGCAATTGTAGCCTTTGAGATAATCATAAACAAGCAGTGCTTCGCTACCCATTGGCAATAAAGAGCCACTTAAAAAGGCACTAAAAAAGAGGAGAAAATAAATCATAAAATTATTGTATAATAATTTCTTAAATTTTATGAAAGGTCTTAATGAAATTACCGCCACTTATTCAAATAATTGCAAAAGATTTAGAAAAAAAAAGAGCGCGAGCTGTTGTTGTTGGTGGTGCAGTACGCGATTTTTTGCTTGGCAAGGAGCAAAAAGATTTAGATATTGAAGTGTATAACATTGGCTCTTATGATGATTTGGCAAAGTTTTTAAGCAAATATGGCAAAGTAAATATTGTTGGCAAACACTTTGGGGTTGCAAAATTAACAACAAAAGATTTAGAAGTTGATTTTTCCTTGCCGCGTCTTGAAAAAAAGATAGCCAAAGGGCATAAAGGCTTTTTGGTAGAGACAAAAAGTAATTTAGATTTTAAAGAGGCGGCTAAGCGGCGCGATTTTACAATAAATGCAATGGGTTGGGATATTGTAGAAAATAAACTTTTAGACCCATATAATGGTAAGAGTGATTTAGAAAATAAAATTTTGCGTGTGGTTGATGAAAAAACCTTTTTAGAAGATCCACTAAGAGTTTATCGAGCAATTCAATTTGCAGCAAGATTTCATTTAAGCATTGAGCCAAAGACAAAAGAGCTTTTAAAAAATATGGTTCAAGATGGAATGCTTCAAGAGCTTCCAAAAGAGCGTATTTTTGAAGAGATAAAAAAGCTTTTGCTAAAATCAAGTAAGCCCTCAATTGGTTTTGAATTGATGCGAGAGCTTGGAATTTTACAATACTTTCCAAATTTGCAAAAACTAATTCATACACCGCAAGATGAATATTATCATAGCGAAGGTGATGTTTGGATACATACAATGATGGTTCTTGATGAAGCGGCAAAATTGCGATTTAATGATGAAGAAAAAGACTTAATTTTGATGTTTGCAGCATTACTTCATGATATTGGCAAGCCACAAACGACTCAAAAGATTGAAGGAAGAATAAGAGCTTTAAGACATGAAGATATTGGAGAAGAATTAAGTAAAGAGTGTTTAGAGCGTTTAACAACATATAAAAAGCTTATAGATGAGGTTGCAAAGTTAGTCAAATATCATTTAAGAGTGCGCCAACTTTTTGAAGGCAAAGCAAAAAATGCAGCAATAAAAAAATTGAGATTAAAAGTAGATTTGATTTTGCTTGAGCGCTTAAGCCGAGCTGATTATTTTGGAAGAATTTCAAAAGAGAAAAAGAAGCATTTTGAAGCAGGGGATTGGTTTTTGCAAAAAATTGATGAACTCAATCTAAAAGATAGTGCACCAAAACCTTTTTTGAGCGGAAAAGATTTAATTGCATTAGGGCTTAAGCCTTCGCCACAATTTAAAAAGATTTTAGACAAAGTATATGAGTTGCAACTTGAAGAGGAACTAAAGAGCAAAGAAGAAGCACTTTTATGGGTTCAAAAAAATTTTTTATAAAAATTACAAAGAAACTATTGACATTTTAAAATTTTTTGTATATAATTGCACTCCAACAATAAACGGAGTGTAGCGCAGTCTGGTAGCGCACCTGGTTTGGGACCAGGGGGTCGAAGGTTCGAGTCCTTTCACTCCGACCATTTATTTTAGGTGGTGGGTATAGCTCAGTTGGTTAGAGCACCAGATTGTGGCTCTGGGGGCCATGGGTTCGAGTCCCATTATCCACCCCATAAGAGCTTAACAAGCGCCAGTAGCTCAATTGGATAGAGCATCTGACTTCGGATCAGAGGGTTAGGGGTTCAAATCCTCTCTGGCGTACCAAGTAATTGGTAGGCTAGAGAAGATTTAACCTTTTGTGCTATATTCACGCTTTCTTGATGCACTCGTAGCTCAGCTGGATAGAGCATCCGCCTTCTAAGCGGACGGTCTCAGGTTCGAATCCTGACGAGTGTACCATTCCCTTTCTTTTTTTGCGGATGTGGTGGAATTGGCAGACACGCCAGACTTAGGATCTGGTGCCGCAAGGCGTGGAGGTTCGACTCCTCTCATCCGCACCACCTAAAAACTGCTTTATTTCTATAAGTAATAGTTATTTTTCCTAAATACTTAGAATATATCTTTATAAATAATTATAATTAAAGATAAGGGATAATATTTTATTATTTTTTGGAGATAAGTTTTTATGGGGAAGAGAATAGTTTTTATTTATGTAGAGCCCCAACTGGAGGAGCGTTAAACAAACAACAACTGCTTGTTGTTTGTAGCTCCGCACGACGCTGCGTTTATGCAAAGCGTAAGCTTTGCATAGCAGACGGCAGGGGCAGTCATTTCGAGACCAATCCATTTTTCAATAACTGTTGCTACTTTTGACATGTAGAGCCCCAACTATGAGAAGCTAAGAGCTTTGAGCTTTAAGTGTTGAGTTTTTTGCTTACAAAGTCAAAAGCTGTTTTAATGGAAATTTAAACCAATTGAAAA
>JALVTH010000020.1 GCA_027036015.1 Campylobacteraceae bacterium | reverse complement strand
ATTAATACCATCTACTTCATTAATAATTCTTCGACTTATATTTTCTAAAACTTCAAAAGGAACGTGCGCAAAATTTGCTGTCATTCCATCAACACTTTCTACCATTCTAACACAAACAGTATTATCGTAAGTTCTATTATCACCCATAACGCCAACTGATTGAACATTTAAAAGCACCGTAAAAGCTTGCCAAACTTTATTATAATAGCCACTTGCTTTAAGCTCTTCGTGCATAATGGCATCACTTTCTCTAACGAGCCTTAAAGCCTCTTCGTTTACTTCTCCCATAATTCGAATTGCAAGCCCAGGACCTGGGAATGGATGGCGCTCAATCATCTCTTTTGGAAGTCCAAGTTCAAGCCCAAGTGCTCTTACTTCATCTTTGAAAATTTCTCTTAATGGCTCAACTAATTCAAACTTCATCCAATCAGGAAGTCCACCAACATTATGATGTGATTTTATTGTTTTACTTGGTCCTTTTACAGAAGTTGACTCAATTACATCAGTATAAAGCGTTCCTTGAGCTAAAAAGCTCACATCTGTGTGTTTTTCGGCTTCTTTGGTAAAGACTTCAATAAATTTTTCTCCAATAATTTTGCGTTTTTTTTCTGGATCTGTAACACCTTTTAGTGCTTCTAAAAACTCTTTACCAGCATCAATGGTAATTAAAGGAATATCAAGCATCTTAAACATATCTTGCACTTGTTTTGCTTCATTTTTTCTCAAAAGTCCATGATCTACAAAAACACAGATTAATTGCTCTTTCGGCAGTGCTTCATGAAGCAATGCAGCAACCACAGAGCTATCTACCCCTCCACTTACACCACAAAGTACCTTACCATTGCCTACTTGTTTTTGAATCTCTTTTATTTTTTCTTTTGCAAAGCTTCCCATATTCCAAGTGCTTTCAATTTTGCAAATATGCTTTGCAAAATTTTTAAGCATTTTTACACCCTCTTGTGAGTGGTGCACTTCTGGATGAAATTGAAATGCGTAAATTTGCTTTTCTTCATTAGCAATAGCTGCATATGGAGAGTTTTCGCTTACTCCAATAGCTTCAAAACCTTGGGGTAGTTTTTCTGCTCTATCACTATGACTCATCCATACAATGCTATCTTGCGCCACATCTTTAAAGATTGAAGAATCTTTAATAATATGAAGTTTTGCTTTACCATATTCGTGATGATTTGCTGCAACAACTTCTCCACCAAAATGATGCACAATTAGTTGCATTCCGTAACAAATTCCTAAAATTGGCAAACCTAAATCCCAAATCTCTTCACTTGGTTTGTAAGCATCTTCGGCATAAACTGATGCTGGACCACCTGAAAGGATTATACCTTTTGGCTTTTTTGCTTTAATTTTTTCTACATCTTCATGATATGGAACAACTTCGGTATATACTCCACTTTCTCTTAATTTTCTTGCAATTAATTGGGTATATTGTGAACCAAAATCTAAAACAATTATAGGCACTTCTTTCATTCATTTCCTTTATTTTGAGTTTCATCTTCTATATAGTGTGAACCGAGCGATTCTTTACGATTGAGTGCTGCATTAACAATTGCAGCAGCAGTATTAAGACGCAATTCTAATAATCTTCCAATTTTTTTATTTTTTGTATCGTAAATAAAGTTTTTTGCTTCAAGTAAACCTTGTTTGTTTCTTACAATTCCTACATCTTTCCACATAATTTCACGAAGCTTATGTTTATAGGCTTTATCATTTTCTTCATGAAGTTGTGTATCGTAATCTTTGTCAAATTTTGGATGCCCTACTAAGCAGTTTTTATCATTTAAAATTGCTGTTGCAACTCTTTTTGCAAATACAGCGCCTTCAAGCAATGAATTTGAAGCTAAACGATTTGCTCCATGCACTCCAGTGCAAGCTGCTTCTCCAGCAACATAAAGTCCTTTTACGCCTGGAATTCTCCCATATAAATCACACTCAATACCACCATTTGCGTAATGAAAAGCTGGAGATATTTCAACTCTATCTTTTGGTAAATTGTAACCAATTTTTGCAAAAGTTTTAGTAATGTTAGGAAAGCGTTTATGAAACCACTTTTCATCAAACATACTAAAATCAAGATAAACTTTTTTTCCAGTTTTACGCTTATATAAAAATATTGCACGCGAGACAATATCGCGGCTTGCCAACTCTCCTCTTTTGTCATATTCAAATAAAAAGCGATACCCATCTTCATCTACAATATGAGCCCCCTCACCTCTTAAAGCTTCAGTTAAAAGTAATTTTCTTGCAAATGGAGTTTTTACAAAAACAGTTGGATGAAACTGCATAAATTCCATATCTTTTAGAGCTATTCCTTTTTCAACGCAAATTCCATGAATATCTGCACTTACTGTTCGTGAATTGGTATTATATTTATAAAGTGAGCCAATCCCTCCACTAGCAATGACAGTTGAGCTTGCTTGAATGGTTACTGGCTTATAATTAACCATAGCTCTTGCACCATAACATCGGCCATTTTCAATAAGCAAATCATAAACTAAAGTGTTTCGTTGCAATTTATGATAGTTTTGCTCCATTAAAAATTTGTGCATATAGCGTCCAGTTGCATCCCCGCCTGCATGTAAAATTCTATTGGTTGAGTGAGCAGCTTCTTTGGTATAGAGTAAATTACCATTTTCATCTACATCAAATGGCATTCCACGTTTTAGAAAATCTTCTCTTATTTCAATAGATTCTTTAGATAAGACTTCTACAGCTTTTAGTTTATTATGCCTTGCACCAGCATTTATAGTATCTTGAATATGAAAAGGAACATCTTCTTCATCTAAAGCCGTTACGATTCCACCTTGAGCATAAAAAGTATTACACTCCCAAGGAACATCTTTGCAAACAATAAGAGCATTAAGATTTGCGGGTAAATTTGCAGCAGTATATAAGCCAGCAAGTCCTGCACCTATAATTAAAACGTCATATTTTTTAATTTCTGACACAAAAAACCTTTATTTATGAGATGGCACATAGATTGGATCAGTTTTATGACCGCATCCACTAAAACTTAAACTTAACAATAAAGCTGTTATAATCGCAATATGAAAAGAGTAAATGAAATTTTGAAATCTACGCATCAGCCATACCTTAAAAATATAATTAAATATCGTTGTTTTAATAAAATTTTAATGCTTTTACCGCCTCGTTTCCAAAAAGCAATCGCATTTTTTTACATTAAAAATAATATTCTTTTTGGAGCTCTCAAGCATCCAGGATTTAAAATGGAACTTAATTATAATAAAGATTTGGTAAAAGCTCTATTAAAAGAGATTGCAAAAATTGATAGCGATTGTAAAGAGCTTTTTCAAAGCATAAAGAAAATTGAGTTTTTTGTCTCAAAAGTGCATATACCTAAAAATATCTCTTTAAATGAGCAAACGATTCCTTTTTATAAGGAATTAAGCAAAGGCGAATTTGAAATAAAAGCCAAAGACAAAGACTTAGCAAAAATTTTTGAAAAAATCAAAAAGGCAATAAAAAACAACAATGAAAACAATTGAAGAAATTTTAAAAAATTTACCAAAAGAGCCAGGTATTTATCAATATTTTGATAAAAATGGAAAACTTTTATATATTGGCAAAGCAAAAAATTTAAATAAAAGAGTAAAAAGTTATTGGAAAATGCGCCCATCTTTAACTCCAAAACATCCTTTAACTACAAGAATTGGAAGGATGCTTGCTCAAGCAAAATATTTAGATTTTATTGTAGTTTCAAGCGAAGAAGATGCATTGATTTTAGAAAACTCTCTTATAAAACAGCTCAAACCAAAATATAATATTTTACTTCGAGATGATAAAACTTATCCTTACATTGCTATAGATTTAACACAAGATTTTCCACGATTTGAGATTACAAGAAAAGTAATAAACTCTTCAAAAGTTAAATATTATGGACCATTTCCAAGCGGTGCAAAAGATTTGCTTGATGCAATTTACGAATATTATCCTTTAATTCAAAAAAAAAGCTGTCTTAAAGGTAAAAAAGCTTGCCTTTTTTATGAGATTAAGCGTTGTTTAGCTCCATGTGAAGGCAAAGTTAGTAAGCAAGAGTATGCAAAAATTGTTCAACAGGCTCAAAAAGCCATTGAAAACCGCTCGATTTTATTAAAAAAGTTAGAAGAAAGAATGTTTTTTTTAGCAGAGTATGAGCGTTTTGAAGAGGCAGCTAAAATAAGAGATCAGATAAAATCGATTGAATCGCTCCAGCTTAAATCAGCCATTGACTTAGCAAGTAGTGCAAATTACGATATTTTTGCAATTAGTGTTGGTCAAAAACAAGGTGTAATTGTTAAAATTTTTATGAGAAATGGAAAAATTGTCTCTTCGACGCACTCTTTTTTTAAAAATTTGGAGTTATTTGACGAAAATGAAGCTTATAAACAAGCTTTAATTTCACACTATAAATTAAAACTAAGTTTAGATGCTAAAACGATTTTGGTAGCAAACGATTTTGAAGATAAATCCCAAGTTGCAGCTACTATTAGCTCTTTACTTGGTAAGAAAATAAAAGTAGAATCACCTAAAAGTGGAAATAAAAAAAAACTTATTGAACTTACACTTAAAAATGCAAAAGAGCTTTTAAAACAAAATAAAGCAAAAGATAGTATCGAAGAAGAGCTTGCGAAACTTCTCAATTTAGATCGAATTCCTATGCGCATTGAAATTTTTGACAATTCACATATGATGGGGCAAGCAACAGTAGGAGCAATGGTTGTATGGGATAATGGAGAGTGGGATAAAGAAAGTTATAGACGTTATGAATTAAATGGCAAAGATGAGTATGCGCAAATGAAAGAGATGTTAGAGCGCCGTATTAAAAGATTTGAAGAAGAGTCTCCTCCAGATTTATGGATACTTGATGGTGGTATTGGGCAAATAAACATTGCTTTAGAACTTTTGCAAAAGCAAAAAATTAATTTAGACGTTATTGCAATAGCAAAAGAGAAACTTGATTTCAAAGCTCATCGTGCAAAAGGAAGTGCAAAAGATATAATTTATACACAAAATGGGGATGTAATTGAGCTTAAAAAGACAGATAAACGACTCATTTTTTTACAAAAACTTAGAGATGAAGCGCATCGTTTTGCAATTGCTTATCATAGGCTAAAAAAACAAAAAGAAGATTTAAAGCTTTCACTACTTGAGAAAAAAGGCATAGGAAAAGGGAGTTTGCAAAAATTACTCCAATATTTCGGTAGTTTTGAAAATATTCAAAAGGCAAGTTTTGAAGAAATTGCCAAAGTAACAAACAAAAAAATTGCAAAAACAATAAAAATGTAAAAAGAGTGCAATTTAAATGAGATTTTAATCTCTTTTGACATATACTACTATTTAATAAACCAAGTGTTTTTTTAAAGGATTGTTTATGTATTTTTTAGTTAACAGCCAAAACTATATTGTTGCAGCAAGTAATGACTTTATGCAACAGCTCAATTCAAGAGAATTTTATCGGCTCTCTTCTATGTTAAAAGATAAACTTATTCAAATAGATGAAGAAAAAAATAAAATCAAAATCAATAATATGGAATTTAATTTTTCCAAAACTACAATGCATTCATGTTTTGGTGATGTTATACTTTTTCATGTTTATGAAGTTAAAGAGAGCTTACTGCAAACTGAAGATGACAGCAATGTAGAGTTTTTGCGCCAAATTAAACAAAAAGCGATAGAAAAAGAAGACAACGAATTTGAAATTCCAACAATTCCAAGTTTACAAAAAGAAAAAGAAGAGACACCAAAAGAAGAGGAATTGATAAAAGAGATAGAGTCTATTAAAGTTTTAGACCAAGAGCCGCAAGAAAAAATAGAAGAAAAAGAAGACAAAACTCAATCTCTTACTCTTAGTAAAAGTAAAGAAGAAAAAGTTTCAAAAGAGCTTTTTAACAAAGAGCAAATGCAAGAGGCAATTGAAAAAATTACTCCATCTATTAATTTAGAAGAAATAAAAGAGATTGCTCCAACTAAAAAGTCTCTAACCCCTCCTCCACTGAGCGATGAAATTATTAAAGCCTCTTTAGAAGAAGAAAAAATGACACCTCCTTTAGTAGAGAAACTTGAAGTTCCAGAGCTATCAAGCAAAGAACTTGAAGCTCCTACTTTAGAAGAAAAGAAAATAAATGAGTCTGTACGAGAAAATGAGACATTACAAAACTTCAACGAAAAACTCATTCAAATAGATACAAAAAAAGAAGAAACTTCTTTAGATAAAAAACTTGAAGAAAAACTTGAATTTGAAGAAGAATCACCCTTTTTAAAAGAGTTGGAAGAAATTGAAGTAAAAAAAGAAAAAGAAGAATCAAAAAAAGAAGAATTTATTCCACTTGTAACGCCAAAAGATTTTGAAACAAAAGAAAAAAGCAAAAAAGAAACTCTTCAAGAAAGTGTTCAAGAAGAAAAGAAAAAAACAATTCCTTTAGTAACTCCAGAATATTTCAAAGAAACAAAAGAAAAAACGCTTTCTCCTTTGAAAGAAGAACAAGTAAAAAAAGAAAAAGTTTTAATTACTCCAAAAGATTTTGAAAAAAAAGAAGAAACTAAAGAAAAAGAAACAATTGAACAAAAAAAGACTTTAACGCCATCAAAAATTGAACAAGAAAAAGAAGTTTCAGAGCAAAAAGCTCAAGGAATTTTATCTTTTAGTATTGATTTAGAAAAAAATGCTTCTTCTTTAAAAATTGATATTAATACATATAAAATGCTTTTAAAAAGCTTTTTAGGTGAAGTAGAAAATAATTATAATAAAATTGAGCAAGGAGATGAGAATATCATTAAAATGCTCATTGATGCTGGCAATTTATTAGCACTCAAAGATCTAAGCAATTTATTGCACCAACAAAACCTTACTCCTTCAAAAAACAACTTTGAAAAAATTCAAAAATATATTGAACATTTATACGATGAGATTAATACTTCCAAAAAAGTTAAAGTTCAAGAAATATCAACAGAAAAAGAAGTAACTCAAGAAGAAGTTGATGAATCATTAATCGATATTACTTCTGATGAAGAGCTTTTTAAGCTTATAAAACCAAAAGATGCAGAGTTTGATCCAAAAGAGGTAGAAGAAGAGCTTGGCTTACCTCTTGATTTGATTGGAAATTTTATTCAAGATTTTATTATTCAAGCTAAAGAGCATCTTCCAATTTTTATAGAAGCGTATCAAGAGAGAAACTTAGAAGAGTTAAGAGTAAAAGCACATATGTTAAAAGGTGCGGCATCGAATTTGCGAATTAAAGCAATTGCAAATACGCTAAGAGCCTTAGAAGAGAGCAGCGACTTTGACAATATTGCAGCTTATATCAAAGATTTTGTTGGAGAAATAAAAGGTTTAGAACTTGATTATGAAAAACTTTTTTTAAAGTAATGGGGAGTTAAACAATGAAAATTAAAACTAAATTAAGAGTCAGCACTTTTTTGCCTGTATCTATTCTTTTTCTTCTTTCTTTCTTGCTTTTGTATAACGGATTTATTAATTATCAAAAAGTAAAAAGTTATAAAACACTATTAGATAATAACCATTTTTTAGATAATGTTTTAGTAGAGATCTCAAGAGAAAGAGGTTTGAGTCTTTTAAATGCTTTAACAAACAATCCTTCTTATAAAGAACTCTTAATAAATCAATACAAAAAAAGCGATTTTGTTATTAAAGAGTATAAAAACAATCTCTCTTTAAGTGACGGTAGTTTTTTTATTAAAGACTTTTTTAATAATCATCAAATTACTTTAAATAAAAGGCTTTATTTTCTTATTAATCAAAAACTGGTAAAAATGAGTCTCATTCGACAAAAAACAAAAATGGCTTCTAATGCCAAAGAGATTGAGAGTATTTATTTTAACAATTTAGATCGTCCAATCATTCAAGCACTTTTGCAAATTAATAACTACTCTTTTAACGTTGCTTTAGCAAAAGAAAATGATGCACTTAGTAATCTTTATCTCTCTCAGCTTTACTCAGGAAAATTAAGAGATTTGCTCGTTACTTTAGTAGCCAAAAAAGAAGCAATTTCGCCAGAAAAACTCTCTTCTTGGCTTGATTTTCATGCAAAAGCAATGCTTTTTGATCCAAAACTTATTAAAAATAAAGAGAGTGCACAAAAAGTAGCCAACTTTTTAAATAGCTCTTATGGTAAAAACATTAAAGAAAAATTTGTTAATCTCTATTTAGACTTAATTCAAAATGCCACAAATGGCTCTTATAAAAGTGATGCAATTACGCTTTTTACCGTTTTTACCAAATATATTGGACTTTATCAAAAAAGTGCCGATATTTTATATCAAAACATTGAAAATAAATTACTCAACTATCAAAATAAAAACAATTTGATAATATTTTTATCTCTTGGACTTTTGCTCCTTTCTTTTATAGCAATATATTTTAGTTTTAAAGTTGCTAAGGAGGTAGAAGAAGCTTCTAAAGAGATTGAAAAAGCTATTAAAAGAACAGTTGTTGAGCTTGAACATACTGATCCAAGCACGAAAGAAGAGCTTGAAGAGATTAACAAAGTCGATTTTGAAACAAGTGATGGAATGAAAAAAGCTCTTAACTTTTTAGAAAAAATGATAGAAACAGCAAAAGAGGATAAAATTGCCGCAATTGAAGCAAATAAAGCAAAATCATACTTTTTAGCCAATATGTCACATGAGATTAGAACTCCAATGAATGGTATTATTGGCTTTACTGAACTGCTTAAAAATACTCCATTAAATCATGAACAAAAAGAGTATGTAGAAATTATTGAAAAAAGTTCCGATAATCTTTTAAGTATTATTAATAATATTTTAGATCTATCTAAACTTGAGAGTAATAAAGTTGAAGTTGAGCATGTAATTTTTAATACTGCAAAAGAGTTTGACAATACAATCGATACTTTTGCAGTAGTTGCTGCAGAAAAAGGCATTGAGCTTAATTATTATTTAGATCCAAATATTGGCTCAAAACTTAAAGGTGATCCAACAAAACTTAAAGAAATCCTTACAAATCTTTTAAATAATGCCATTAAGTTTACCGAAAGTAGTGGTGAAATTGATGTTGAAATTAAAAAAAGCTTTAAAAATCAAGGCAATAATAAGGTATGGATAGAATTTAGTGTAAGAGATACCGGAATTGGTATGAGTAAAGAGCAACTAAGCAGAATTTTCGAGCCATTTGTTCAAGCAGATTCTTCTATCAATAGAAAATATGGAGGAACTGGGCTTGGACTTACCATTACTAAACAATATGTTGAGCTTCTTGGAGGTGAATTAAAAGTTAAATCTAAAGAAGGAGTTGGCTCAACCTTTTATTATACAATTCCACTTGAAGAGGTAGAAAATAAAAACCTTACATATAAAGATAAATTTAGTGCATTAGAGTTTTTTATTTATGAAGATAAAGAAAAAGAGCATAAATTAGTTGAGTATGTAAAAAATTATTGTGAGTTTTATGGAATAAAAGCACTAAACTTTACAAGTAAAGAAGAGCTTGATAAACTTATTAAAGAAAGAGATAAAAAATTAAGTACAAACGTCGTGATTGATTTTGATAGAATTTCACAAGAGTTTGCAACAAAAATTGAGAATTTATGCAAAGATAAAATTGTAGCAATTGCTTCGTTAAATAAAAAAGAAAGCATTGAAAAGCTTGATTTAGCAAAAGAAAGAATGCTTTTTAAGCCAGTTGGCTTTGAAAAATTTTTAAATAGTTTAAAATTTCTTACAGCCTTTGAAGAAGTTGAAGAGAGTGTTCCTTCTACAATTCAAACAAAATATAGTGGAAAAGCATTAGTTGTTGAAGATAATATGATAAATCAAAAATTAATTGTTAATATTTTAGAAAGTTTAGGCTTAGATGTTGATGTTGCTGATGATGGAGAACAAGCAGTTAATAAACGAAAGCAAAATAGTTATGATATGATTTTTATGGATATCCAAATGCCTGTTATGGATGGAATTGAGGCAACAAAAGTTATTAAACAATATGAAGAGTCACATAATTTAGAGCATATTCCAATTGTTGCACTTACTGCTAATGCACTCAAAGGTGATAGAGAGAGACTTTTGCAAGAAGGGCTTGATGAATATATTTCAAAACCAATTGATATGTCAGAACTTCTTTATATTATGCATAAATTTTTAAGTGATAAATCAAGCATCAAAATTAAATCTCCAAAAAAAGAAGAAAAAGAGAAAAAAGAACTCGTAAGCAAAGAGCACAAAAAAGAAAAGAAAGAGAAGAAAGAAAAAGTTATTTTAGTTGCAAAACAATTTTCTTTAACCAACAAGATAATCTCAACACTTATTGAAACACTTCATTTAGATTATGATATGGTGCAAAGAGATGAAGATTTAGCACAAAAAATTGCTCCAAATAATGATATAATTTTTACAGATGAAGAAAAATTAAATGATGAAGCTCTTACAT
>JALVTH010000019.1 GCA_027036015.1 Campylobacteraceae bacterium | reverse complement strand
AAAAAGTACTTCCTTTATATAACAATAAAACACTCAAAAATAATAATACATATGCAAGAATAAGAGTCTTTTTAAAGTCTTTATAATCATCTTTTAATGTTTGCAAATTCCGCTCTTTTGGCTCATTTAAAAAAAATGTCAAACCTAATGCTATCCCATAACTTACTAAAGTTAATATAACTGTTGTATCTAAACTAAAATATTTTGCAACGACTCCTCCAACAATCCCAGCAAATGCAATTGACAAAAATATTTTATGCTTTAAGTTACCATATATTTTGTTATAACGACTTTTATTACTCATTGATTCATGTAAAAGTGCTTCTTGTGTTCCAGAAATCAGTGCATACCCCAAAGCAAAGCAAATTTCAGCAATTGCAAAAGTTAAAAAAGTACTTCCTTTATATAACAATAAAACACTCAAAAATAATAATACATATGCAAGAATAAGAGTCTTTTTCCTCCCTAATTTATCACTAAAAAATCCAGATGGGAACTCTAATATTAAAGAAGTTACTGCAAAAATAAATTGCAATAATAAAATTTGTGAAAGGTTTAAACCTTTATACTGATAATAAATCACTATAACAGGTCCTACAAAAACAAAAGATTCAAATGTAGCTATTAAACGTATTAAAAAAATATTTCGACTCATTCTCCTCCCCTAAATAAAAAACTAAAAGTAACTTAAAATATTTTATTTAATGATTTTGCAATTTAACAAAAGGCTTTTAAAAAAAATTTTAAATAAGTGTAGAAAGAAGTAAAAAAAGCAAAAGGCAAAAGCCTTTTGAAAGAAGTAATTATCTTTTTGAGAACTGTGGGCTTCTTCTTGCTTTTTTCTTTCCGTATTTTTTTCTCTCTACAACTCTTGCATCTCTTGTTAGCAATCCCATTGGCTTTAAAATAGCTCTAAAAGATGGCTCATAAGCTACTAATGCTTTAGAGATACCGTGTTTCAATGCGTCAGCTTGGGCTGATACTCCACCACCTAAAGTTGTAGCTACAATATTTACTGCTTCAAGTTGTTTTGTTGCTTCAAGTGGAAGCTTAACTCTCATTTTATACGTTTCATGTCCGCCAAGCCACTCATCTAAACTCTTGCCATTCACAATCAATTGCCCATTACCTGGCTCTAACCAAACCTTTGCTACTGCTGTTTTTCTTTTACCTGTTGCATAAACTTTTGCCATATTAGTTTCCTTTACCTAATTGTGCTGTATGTGGATGTTCGCTACCTGCATAAACTTTTAATTTTTTTAGCATTTGGCGACCAAGCTTTGTCTTTGGAAGCATTCCTCTAACTGCTAATTTATAAAGCTTTTCAGTATGATTTTCAAGCATATCACTAAGTTTATTGCTTTTTGTGCTACCAAAGTAACCACTATGGCGGAAATATTTTTTATCTTCAAGTTTGTTTCCACTAAATTTTGCTTTTTTTGCATTAATAATTACAACATAATCACCGCAATCTACATGAGGAGTATAATAAGGTTTATGTTTACCTCTAAGATATGTTGCAGCTTCTGTTAAGATGCGTCCAAAAGTTTTTCCTTCTGCATCAATCAAAATCCAATCGCGTTTAACCTCATTTGGCTTTATCGATTTAGTAAACTTCATCTACTATTCCTTTTTGTTTCTTACTTTTTCCAAAGTAGTGGCGAAAGTATATCAACTTAATCTTAAACTACTCTTAATTTAAGTTATTTTTAAGTTTATAGAGTGTTTTTTGGGTTTTTAATTATTTATTAAAGAATACATTCTTGATTTTTACTAAAAATATGGAATGTATTCCTTAAAATAAGAGATTGATATTGATTTTAAAAAACTGAAACAATTTATCTTTATAAGTGGCTTTTGAGTTTTTAAAGGGGAAGAAAAATTTAATAATTCCAGAATTTTATTCTGCATATCTAAAGGATTAATACCAATTTCAATATAAACTAAAATTTTCTAACAAAGGCTATAAAATCAATGTTTTTTAATTTTCCCTTATCAATTTTCAATTTTCAATTGGTATAGTCACTTTTTAGCTCAAAATGTATCATATTGTTACTTTTTAAAAAATAACAAGGCATTTAAAGAGTTCTTTCAATTTGCAAATACCGGCTTATTTTCGCTATAATGTCCCTTGAATAAATAGTTATGTGGCGAAAGAAAGAGGAAAAAGTGATTGACGAAAAGGATTGTTCAGAGAGAATAAATGCACTTACCCTGCAAGATTGGCAACCATTGTTAGCATTGATACCGGAGATTGAAAACACGTCAAAGTTCGGTGAGTGGGTCGGAGGAGGGAAAAATAAAGAAGGAGTCTTTTATTTACCGCATTTTGTTCCTGCACCCATTGTCTCTAAATTCTTAGATATTGTTTATGACATTCCCATTATTATAAGATTTGATTGGGGATCGTGGAATGTAGGACGGAAAATAGCAAATGATGAGAGTTTCAATTTTGATTCCATCGATCTTGTTACGAAATGTAAATTGATTACCGCAATTGTAAGGAATGACAGGTTTTGCGAAGGTGCTTTGGGCTCTGCATTTGAATCAGGTCTGATTTTGAAAATTCTCAAATCCATTGAAAAAGAAGTAAGTGCTAAAAAACCCACATAACAAGGTGCGTACTATATGCCAATTCCGATGCGCTCCTTGCGGCAACTGACCCTCGACGTTAGATACCCAACAAGGAATACAAGGAAGCCCTATGTTTCAGGTTGGTGATGTAATATCTTATCTCGAAATGTGTACTGCCGAAGGTGTTAATTTGCAGCGGGGAATGAATTATAAGTTAGGAAAGACTTACAGTGTTATTTTGATGAGCCTCCGCCCAAATGCACCATACGCAGATCGAATTGAAGATAATGGTCGAGTGCTGATTTACGAAGGCCATGATATTCCTTGTCGAAAAAATGGTCCTGATCCCAAATCTGTTGACCAGCCAATAAAGACTCCAAAAGGGTCTCTAACACAAAACGGTTTGTTTTACCAAGCGGCGAAACGCTATGTTGAAGGTGATGCACCCGCAGAATTGGTCAAAGTCTATGAAAAAATTCGGCCAGGCATTTGGACCTATAATGGATTTTTCTTACTGGTAAATGCCTGGACTGAACAAAGTAATGGTCGGAAAGTGTTCAAATTTAAGTTGGAAGTTGCTGAAGAACAATCCCGGAAAAAGATTGCAGAGAATAACGTTTCCTTGAATCATAATCGGTTTATTCCTGCGTCAGTAAAACGGGAAGTCTGGAAACGAGATAAAGGCAGATGCGTGATTTGCGGAAGCACGAAAAACTTACATTTTGACCACATCATTCCTTATTCTAAAGGTGGTTCATCGTTGGTAGCAGATAATATTCAGCTACTTTGTGCAGCGCACAACCTTCAAAAGCGTGACAAGATTGAATGAAAGATAAAGCGGCATCTAATAATTTAAAAAAAGATACAAAATCTCAATTTGAAGAGTTTAGAAGGTTAAGAAACCAATCAAACAATAAAGTAACGGCTAATATGGACTTGCTTAAAAAATTAGATGAAAATATAATAAATGACAATTTTTTTATACTAATGTATTAACTTATGCTTTATGCAGCAATGTTGACAATATCAGCCAGCAAAAAATTTCAGTAAAATTATTAAAAAAAGCTATTATAAATCAAAATATAATTTTATCGGAATTAATCCTTTGCAAATTTGCTTTTATTTTAAAAAAATTAAAAGAAAATAGCAACACCATTATTCAAAATCTGGAATTTTTATCCCAATATATAAAAAGCAGCAACTATTCGTTCTAAAAAATAATTGAAATTATAAAAAAACAAAACTTTTTACCATTTCTTTTGATATATTCCATTTAACATTTTGTGAAAGTCACAATTGCAAATTGGTCACATTTAATAAAGAATCTAAAAAGTGATATAAATCACTAAAATCTTTCCCTTGCATCGTCCGAGACTGGAAAAACTTCTCTCACAGGAGGATATACAATGAAAAAACCAATAAATATTAGAATGGATGAAGTATTGCTTTCAAATTTAGATAATTATACAAAAGAATTAGAAAGAAGCAGGACTTATTTAATAGAAAAAGCTGTAAGTGCTTATTTTGATAAATTAGACGAAATGATTTCAGATAAAAGGATAGATGATATTAAAGCTAGAAAAACTGAAGTTTATTCATTGGAAGAAGTAGCCAAAAAGCTTGGATTAAATTAATGTTTAAAATTATTATCCCAAAACCTATTTTTAAAGAATTAGAAAAAATTGATAAAACTAATCAAAAATTGATTTTTGAAAAAATTAAAGATTTAGAAAATGGCAATTTTACTAACGATAAACCACTCAAAAGTAAATATAAAGGAAAATTCAGAAAAAGAGCAGGAAGTTATAGAATCATTTATTTAAAAGAGAATGATATTTTAGTAATAACACTTGTTAGAATTGCACAGAGAAAGGAAGTGTATTAAAATTTTATACAAAATTACCTTTTATCCACTATCATTTGTCAATTATTCCACTCCCCTCAATACAAAAACCCAAACAGCCAAAGCGGAATTTTATTGCCATTTCCTATTTCTATATCGTCAGCTACAACATAAGAATTGGGCATATCTTTGATCTGCTTAAAGCCCTTATTTTTGCCACCGATTTCGAAAATATAATTTTCATCTACCAAAAAATCTCCTTGAAAAGGAACTTTTATATCATATATTGCCGAAACTTGGTTGGCAAAAAAACTTTCTCTTACCGTGCCTATTTTTTGACTTTGGCAATAGGCGTAAATTAGATTTGGGTTATTTAAGTAAATTTTTGCAGGTTTGTTTATTTTTTTTAAGCCCTTCGCTGCCTGATTTATTAAAAGTATCAATTCTGCATCGGCTAAATAGGTAATATAATCATAAAGTTTCACCCTGCTTATTTCTGCCATTTGGGCTATTTTTGTATAATTTACTTCAAAAGGTTCGCTCTCGCACACTACTTCTAAAAGCTTTTTTAATTTGTAACTGTATTTTTGTTCAATTAAGCCCAAAGAGGGCAAATCTATATCAATAGTTAGATTAATTGTGTTTGTTAAATTTTGATAAAAAGAACTGTTTTTATCAAAATAAAAAGGGTAATAACCGGTTTCTAAATACTCTTTAAACTCTTTTAAAATATTATTAACGCCAATATTTCGTGCTATTTCTATATGGCTTTTTACAATCTCATCTATGCTGTAACAGTTTAATTTGCTTTGGCTTTTATACTCTAAAAATTCCCTAAACGAAAAGCCTTTTAAATTATATAGTGTAACTCTTCTGCTTAAATCGCTTTTGGCATTTAAAATCGAAGTAGCGCTTGAGCTTGTAAAAAGAGTGTTAAAATCGTAAATATCGTAAATGCTTTTTAAGTAGAGGCTAAAATCTTTAAACCTGTGCACCTCATCCAAAAGCAGATATTCATACCCCTCTTGCGCAATTTGCTCCGCAAGTTCTAATAAATCAATCCCAGCTAAAAACGGGTAATCTAAAGAAATATAGAGCGCTTTTTTCTTTTGAGATAGCAAATCTTGTAAACGCTGTAAAAGTATAGTCGTTTTGCCAACCCCTCTTGCACCAAAAATTGCAATCATTTTATCGTTAAAATCTATCTTTTTAAAAAGATAACGCCGATATTTTATGTTAAACTTTTTAAGCAGCCTCTCTTGGTATTTAATTATAGTTTGTAACATTTTTGAACCTTTTGTAAATGTTTATGAACGTTTACAATTATAGCATATTTTTATAAAAGTGTAAATGTTTATAAACATTTACACTTGAAACAATTAAACATCTTGGGGTATAACCCGATTTTTTTTACTAATTTTTAGAAGTTTACCCTAAATTTTAATACTAATTTAAAACCAACAAGAAAAAATACAGCAAAACACATTAGACTTATTACTTTTATAAATTGAAAGATTACATCCCTTTATTTAACTTCAACAATTTCAATTTTTTCTGGCAATAGGTAAACTAAAAAGCCTTGCACTTCTTTTTGATTAATTTTTTGCACCAATTTCATATAATTTTGAACTTGTTTTTGATGTTTAAATGATTCTTCTTTAGAGCTTTTATAATCAAAAATAATATCTTTTTCTTTATCGCTTGCCATTAAATCTATTTGAAAAAATCGTTCATTAAAAACCAAACTTTGCTCTTTAAAAAGTTTTTTGTTTTGAATTAAATCTAAAAATTGGCTTTTTTTAACAAGCATTCTAACTCGATTTATAATATCTTGAATTTCATCTTGACTTAAAAGATAGTGGTAACGATTTTCTAAGAGCTTTTGTATTAAAATAAAATCAGGATTAAAAAAATCTACCATCTCCAAAGCAAAATGCAAAGCAATCCCAAAATGAACTGCTTTTATATCATAAGCTTTTTCTTTACTCTCTTCTAAAAGCTCTTGCACTCCATATGAACTAATTACAACTTTAAGTGGCTCTTTTTGAATTTGTTCCAATTCTTTACTTGGCTCAATTTCTCCTATTTTTATTGACTTTAACCCTAAAATTTCAAATTCACTTTTTTGTATTCCTTCTTTGTTTTTTTCTAAAATAATGAGCCCTTTTATCGCTCTTGTAATTGCAACATATAAAAGATTGAGTTTATCTTTTTCTTGAGCACTTTTTTCTTCTTCTTTTACCCTCTTATAAGCACTATCAAAATTTTCTCTTTTCGAACTTTTATAAAAAATTTGTTTAATTTTTATTGGATTTTCATATTCAAAAAGCAACATATTTGAATTTGGAGCACTGCCTCCCAATCTATCCAAAAGAAGAACATAATCAAATTCAAGCCCTTTCGAGCCATGAATAGTCATTATAATTAAACCATCTTCTCTTGGGCTTGCTAAATTAATGTTAGAGCGTTCAAATTCATCTAAAAATTCATATAAATTATCAAAGTCTTTGGCAAATTCTAAAAGCTTTAAAATATTTAAATCATTTTCAAAATAGCCAAATTTTTCAATTAAGTTATGGAGCAAATCAAAAGGCTTCATAGTAGCTTCTAAAGTAGAAAGAAATTCAAGAATCTCTTCTTTGCTTTTTTTAGTTTTTTGGCTAAATGCTTCAAGTAAAAGAGGTTCTTCTTGATTTAGCGCTTTTTTTGTAAGATATTCTAAAACTTTTACTAAACTTGCAATTTTTGGATTGTTTTTGAGTGAGTTAGATGTTTTTAAAATAGCTTTTATTCCCTTTTTTTGCAAAAACTCTTGCACACTTAAGCCATCTTTATTGGTAAAAGTTAAAATAGCAATATCTTTAAGGACTACCTCATTTTCTTGCAAAAATGTAATTTTTTCTAAAAGTGTTTCTAAAAGCTTTTCATTTGGAATTTTTTTAATAACTTCAACAAAGCCAACTTTATCTTTAATAGGATTTTGATTTTTATAACCATTAATTTTGCTACTAAAAACATTATTAGTAAATTCAACGATTTTTTTATAACTTCGATAGTTATTTTCTAAATATTCTAAACTAATTTTATATTTTTTTGCAACAAAATCAAAAAGCTCTTCTTGTCCACCACGAAAGCGATAGAGTGATTGTTTGGTATCGCCAACATAAAAAAAGCTTCGAAACTCACTTTGCCCATAACCTGCAAAAATCTCTTCTAAAATAGGCTTTAAAAGTAAAAATTGAAGCGATGAAGTATCTTGAAATTCATCAAGTAAAATGTGCTTAAATCTTGTATCCAGTTTAAAATGCAAAAGCTCTTTATTAATAAAGTGGTATAAAAGACGATAGCTTAAATAAAGCACATCATTAAAATCTAATTCATTTTTAGCTCTTATTTGACTAAGACGAACTCTTTTATAAATTTCGTATAAATCAAAAAGGTAGTGCAAAATTGTCTCTTCTTTTTCTTTTAAATATTGTTTAATAAATTGTTTTAATGTTTTAAATTTTTCATCAATTGTAGGTTCTTTTTGCACAGCTTTTTTAAAATGGTTATGATCAAAGAGGCTCTCTTTGGCAAAAAAACTTTTTTCTATAAATTTAGCAAAATCACTTTCTTTGCAATTTTTTAAGGCACTTTGACTTGCCTTGGCCTCTTCAAGCAGTTTTTGGCACTCACTCTTTATTTGTGTAATTTTTTGCTCAATTATATTAAGATTTTTAACATCATAATTTGTTTTGGGTAAAATTGCTTCTAATTGATAAATATCTTCAAATAAAGAGAGTAAATCTTTACTTCTTCGTTTATTAAGATTAATAGAGAGCTTTACAAAAGAGTTTAGCTTATTTTCTTTTTCTAACTCTTTTAAAAAAAATTCAATCAAATTTAAATGAGTATTTTCTTTAATACTAAAGTTTGGATTTATATCAATATAATAGCTACTACTTTGCAATATGGTATAAAAAAAGCTATCTAACGTAGTAATATAATTTGAATGAGATAAAAATTTTTTAAAAACTTTTTGCTTTTTCTCTAAAAGCTCTTCTTTTGAGAGATTGGTTAGTTTACTAAGTTCATCTATAATCTCATCTCTTTGCTCTAAGTGATTTAAAAAGGTAATAATTCGCTCTCTCATTTCGTTAGCAGCTTTTTTGGTAAAGGTGGCTGCTAAGATGTTTGCTGGATTTTCTCCTAAAAACAAAAGTGCTAAATATCGAATTGAAAGAGCAAAAGTTTTCCCACTTCCAGCTGAAGCTAAGAGTGCAGTGTTTTTTATCATAAATACTCCCCTCTATGACACAACAATCTATATTCGCAAAATCGACAAAGTGATAAATCTTCGCATCTATGAAGCACTATCTTTTTTGTATTTTTTAGCTTTTTTATATGTTCAAAAAGTTTTTCTTTTTTCTCTTCAAAACTTTTTAACTCTATAAAACGCGCATTAAAAAGATCAAGAAAAACGACATCTTTATTAGAAGAGCTAAAAAGCAAATCATAAATAACAAGTTGAAAATCACTTGTTTTTTGGGCATCTTTTTTATTATCAATACTTGCACTCTTATAATCGATAATTAAATATTGATTCTCTTTTTTATCGATTCTATCAATAATTCCATGAAAGTTTAATCCATTAATTTGCCCTGTTACTTCTTTTTCGCAACTTATTATTTGCCAACCATTTTTGAAATGTTCAATTTGGCTCTTTAAAAAAGGAGTAAGCTTTTCTTTCCAAAGAATTTTTTTATACTCTATTTCAAAATCTTCATAATCTAAAGCATCAATTGCCATGTCAAAAGCTTTTTTTAACTCTTCTAAAGTTTCATAACTTTTTTTTGGGGCTAAAAGTTTGGCTAAAATTTCATGTAAAATTTTCCCCTCATTGATGCTTTCTTCTTGCATTTTTAATTTAGCAATATAGCGATAATAAAAAAGGCGTTTGCACTTTAAAAAACTTTTTAATTTACTATTTGACCAAAGAAAACTTTTTGCATCAAATGCAATTTCTTTACTTTCTAAATGACTATTAACAAATACTTCTCCTTTTTTATATAAAAGGTGCATTGGCTCTTTAAAAGAAGAAAAGTTATCAATTCCCAATTCATACAAAAATTTTGAAGGAGCATTTTCGTCATCTTCTACAAAAATAATTACACTCTCTTTTGCCCGTGATAAAAGTGAAGCATAGTAGTGTTTTTGTAAATTTTCTCTATCGGCTCTTGTTGGCAATTTTGCTTTTTTTCGAATGGCACTATTTAAAAAGCGATCTTTTTTTGAACTTTTTGGCACAATCCCTTCATTAAAATCAATAATAACTACCGCATCAAAGCTAACTCCCCTACTCTCAAGTAATCCTATAGCTGTTACTCTCCCGGCCCTAATGTCATCAATTCTAAAACTTTTGCTAAATTCTATCCATAAAAAGAGCCAATCTTTAAACTCAAACTCTTTTTCTCTAAAGATATTTTTAAATAGATAAAGTTTTTCTAAAAGGTTTAATTCTTCTAAATTTTTTTCTAAATCTTGATAAAAACTCAATCCTATTTCACTCAATTTTGTGAAAAAATCTTTTACTTTTATTTTATCTTTATCAATAAGATTCAAGTTTATCCCAAGAGCTTTTAAATACTCTTTTGCAAATGAAGAACCTTTCAGTGCTTCATACAATCTTTTTAATTCAATAGAGCAAGATTCATTTTCAAAAGAAAAACCCATAGCAAAATTTAAATTGTTCATCTTATCATATTTTTTTATAATTGGGGCAAATGACTCATCAGGCAATATTAATGCAATTTTATCTGGAGAAAAACCCTTTTGAACTAATTCTTCAATTTTTGCAAAAAGAAGTGGAATTTGAAGGAGTCTTGAATTTGTAGCAATTGCCTGGCCATTAATGGTAAAATTTTTTTCTTCAAAATGAAGAATAGATTGTTTTGAGAAATTAAGCAAATATAATCCATTTTTTTCAATTTTAAAACCTAAATTTTGAAATAACTCTTGCATTTTTTTATTATAAGGTGTTGCTAAAAATTCAATTTCAAACTCTTTTTTTTGGGCAATTTTTTTAAAAAGATCAATTTCAAACTTTGTTAAAAAACCATCAACAATAAGCTTAATTTTTGTAAAGTTATTTAAATAACTCCAATTAATCTCCCACTCATCCTCTTTATAATAAAAAATTTTATCAGTTAAATTTGCTTTTTCTAAAAGCTCTTTATATC
>JALVTH010000018.1:10269-10664 GCA_027036015.1 Campylobacteraceae bacterium | reverse complement strand
ATGTCTGTGTCAAAAATATAACTACTTCTTCCAAGTAAAAATTGCTTTTTTGTTAGTTTTAAATAGTCAATTTTTAAATGATTTTGCTTGATTTTTACGCCTTCTATTAGAAAGGGATTAAAACTTAAATCAATATCTTTGAAATAAAGATTAAAATCAAAAGAGCTTGTTTCACTCTTTTTTGATGTTGTTTTGAAATCTTTTATTAATTGTTTTAAACTTTTTTTATTGACTCCTAAAAGATGCAGTCTTGAAACATAAATCTCTTTTTTAACAAGCGCTAATGGATTAAAGCGCATCTCTACCTTTTTGGCTAAAATTTTCTTTTTATAAATTAAATTACTCAACCAAAAGCCACTTAATAAGCTTCCATCAACTCTTGCATAACTAAAACC
>JALVTH010000018.1:0-10259 GCA_027036015.1 Campylobacteraceae bacterium | reverse complement strand
ACCAATAACAATTGTTAAAAGTAATATTCGCTTTTTCAAAACGACTGTCCTAACATAATTGAGATGGCATAATCTTTTCTTTTATGTATATTAAACCCGACATCAATTTTAACAGGACCAATTGGTGTTTTATAACGTAATCCAAAACCAACTGAGTCAATTCTATCGCCATGAAAATTGTATTCATATTTACTAATCATGGTAGAATCAAAAAAAATGGCTCCATAAAGCTTTTTATAAAGTGGAAAGTTTGCTTCAAGCTGTAAATTGACAAAACTTTTTCCTCCAATATCTTCAAAGCTTTTGGAAGAAGTGACAACTCCAATATCATCTTTACCATAAGCCCTATTACTAAACAAACCTCCACCATAAAAGAGTTTGCTCGCTGGCAATGAGCCATGCATAATATGAATTGAACCAACTTTTGCTACAGCTGCTAAAGTAACTTTTTTAAAAGTTTTAATATAACGCCCTTCTAAAAGATATTTAAAATATTGCGAACCTTTTTTGTTTATTGCAAGCCCATATTCACTATAAGCCCTCAAATAATAACCATTTTTAGGATCTATTTTTGAATCTCTTCTATCATAAATTGCTTCTATATATGGATAAAAAAGATTATAAACTCCTCCTAACAAATAACTAACATGAGCAACTTTTAATTTAATATCTAAATTTTCAATGCCAATTCCAGCTTTAACATTGAGATACTCTTTTTGATAATTAAAATAACCATTGATAAAAAAACTTCTACTTTTATAAGCATCTTCTTTTTTTAAGTCAATTCCACTATTTAAATAAAAATCTAAAAAATTATGTTTATAATAAAAAAAAGCGGGAATAAAATAAGAAAAGGTTAAAGCTTGCTCTTTAACCGAAAGTTTTGTTTCTACACCAAACTTTTTTGCATTGCCTAAAAAATTTCTTTTTTCCCAAAGTCCACGAAAACGAAACCCAATTTCGCTATCAGCTCCAATGGCTAAAAGATAGCGTTTGAGCTTTTCTTTTTTCGTTACTGCAATTTTTATTGGAACTTTTAAAGAATTTTTATTAATTTCATAAGCAATGTTAATATCACTAAAAACGTTTAAGGCATTAAGAGCTTTATAGCTTTGCTCAATTTTTTTAATATTAAATTTTTCGTCACTTTTAAATTGAAGACGAGAAAGAATTATTTTTTTATCGATATCCTTTGGTTTTTTTTCTATGATTATAGATCCAAATTGACAAAGTGGTCCTTTTTTAAGTTTATAAAATAAAGCAGCTACTTTTTTTTCTAAATCAACAAAAGCTTTGGAGTTTAATTGATAATGACAATATCCATTTTCTAAAAGTCTATTGATAATATCTTCTTTAATGGAGCTAAATTTTATGCTTGAAAAAACATCCCCTTTTTTAAAACTAATAAGTTTTTTTATTGGAAAGTTACTCTCTATCGTTATTTTAGAAACTTTTATTGGTTTACCTTTATTGATCTTAATAACGATTTTTTTCTTTCCTTGAGCAATGTTAACTTTATAATCATAATATCCTTGAGCCTCTAAAAAACCTTTTATAGTTGGCCTAAGTGTAGCTATAAATTTTTTTGAAAGGACCTTTTTATTATTAAAAAGAGAAAAAAAGTTTTTATCTTTAGCACCAATGCTATCAAGCAACTCCTCTTTTAATTCTCCCTTAAGGCCTTGAATTTGTATGCTCAACATTTGTTCTTTGGCAAAAAGAAAAGAGAGTGTAAAAATAATAAGAAAAAAAGCTTTTTTCATTGTTCGCTTCCTATGGTCACTATCTTATTGGTAGCCCATTTTGCCAAAGCCAAATCGTGCGTAATTAATAAAATCCCACAACTATCCAATAAAGAAATAAGCAGTTTCATCGTAGATAAAGCCACAACATTATCTAATGCACTCGTTGGTTCATCACAAAGCAATAGCTTTGGCTTCATCGTTAATGCTCTTAAAATGGAACAGCGCTGTAATTGCCCACCTGAGAGTTCGTGAGGATATTTTGCTAAAAGCTCTTCATGCAAATTTAATTTATCTAAAAATTTTTTTAAATTTTTCTCTTTTGCAACTTCTAAAATTTGATTTTTGATTGTATATGAGGGATGAAAAGAGCTATAAGGATCTTGAAAAATCCAAGAAATGTTTGCTTTTTTAATCGTTCCTTTTAAAGGATCTAAATTTGATGCAATAAGTTCAAAAAGTGTGCTTTTTCCACTTCCACTTTTCCCAACAATTGCAATAAGTTCCCCTCTTTTGAGGGTAAGCGAAAAGTTTTGATAAAGTAAATTTTCTTTGCTATAACCAAAAGTTAAATCTTTAATTTCTAAAACAACTTCACTCATTAATTGCGAATTTGTCCATTTCCATAAATTTTAAATTTATAAGTTGTAAGTTCATTAATTCCCATTGGACCTCTTGCATGTAATTTGTTAGTCGAAATTCCAACCTCAGCTCCAAAACCAAATACACCACCATCTGTAAATCTTGTTGAAGCATTAACGTAAACGCAAGCAGCATCAACACTATTTAAAAACTTTTCAGCTACTTCATAATTATTTGTAACAATTGCTTCAGAATGCCCTGATCCATGTTTACTAATATGTTCAATTGCTTCATTGACTCCATCAACTAATTTTATACTTAAAATATTAGCCAAATATTCGGTATCAAAATCTTTTTCATTAGCCTCTTTTACATTAATATATTCAAGCGCCTTTTTATCAGCTCTTAACTCAGTTCCTTCTTTATCAAAAGCCTCTTTTAATTTTGGCAAAATTACTGGAGCAATTTTGCTATCCACAAGCAAAGTCTCCATAGCATTACAAACTCCCGGTCTATCGCATTTTGCATTGATAGCAATATCAATTGCCATCTTTATATCAGCATCGCTATGAATATAAGTGTGACAAAGCCCTTTATCATGTTTTACGACAGGAACAGTTGCATTTGCACTTACATATCGAATAAGTGCTTCTCCACCTCTTGGAACAATTAAATCAACAAATTTATCTTGCTTAATTAAAAAATCCACCCCTTCTCTTGAACTATCTGGTAAAAGCGAAATTATCTCTTTTGGTAAATCGTGCTTTTGTAAAACCTCTTGCAAAATTGAAGCAATGGCTTTATTTGAGTAAAATGCCTCTTTCCCACCTTTTAAAATTGCAACATTTCCACTCTTAAAACAAAGTGCTCCAACATCAGCTGTTACATTTGGACGCGACTCATAAATTACGCCAATTACTCCAATTGGAACAGAGACCTTTTCTATTCTTAATCCATCATCGTTTATCCATCCTTCAAGCACGCGTCCAACCGGCTCTTTTAAAAGTGCAATTTCTCTAACTGAATTTGCCATTGCTTTGATTCTTTTTTCATCTAAAAACAATCTATCCATAAGAGCTGAACTTAAATTCATTTTTTTGCCATTTTCCATATCAAGTGCATTTTGCTCTTTTATAAAATCTAAATTTTTTTCAATATTATCGGCCATTTCTAACAAAAGCTCTTTTTTCTTTTTACTCTCAAGCGTAGCAATAATTTGACTTGAAGCTTTAGCTTTTTGCAAGAATTCAATCATTGATCCTCATCCTTTTTTAAATCGTTAAATAGTTTAGATATTATACTACTATTTTCATTATTTTCATTAATATTTTCATCTTCATTTTCCTCTTGCAAAGAGCTATTTCCTTCTATTTCAATTCCCTCTTCTTCATAAAAATCATTTTGCGTAATATTATTTTCATTTTCGTCTTTAAAACTCTCAATACTCTCAATCGAACTATTATCTTCATTATTAGAAGGCTTGGTTTTTTCCACTTTTACTGGTTTATTAACTACTTGAATATATTTATAAATTGCTTCAATCTCTTTTTTTGTTAAATAGTATCGTGGCATAATCTTACCACCGCTTTTTAGCGCATCACTAAATTTTTTAAACGAAAGATGACGAATATCTGGAGCAAAAAATTTTCTTATAGAACCATTTTTCTCTTCAAAAGAGGTAATAAAATTTCTTTTACCTAGCTTACCATGGCACTTTTGGCAACTAACCCCTCTTGGATTTGCATAGAGCATTTGACCATACTCATATTGCGAAATAAACTCTTCACTCCAGATAATATTAGAAAAAAGAGCTATAATAATAAAAAGCTTTTTCATTCTAACACACCCTAAACTTTTTTTAGATATAATACCCAAATTCTTTAAAACGAAGGATAAATATGACGCTTATTGATGGAAAAGCACTTTCAAACAAAATTCAACAAGAGATTGAAGAAGAAGTAAACAAATTAAAACAAGAAGGTATTATCCCAGGACTTGCTGTTATTTTAGTTGGAAACGACCCAGCAAGCCACACTTACGTTAATATGAAAGAAAAAGCTTGTGAGAGAGTTGGATTTTATTCAATCGTGCATAAAATGCCAGAGACCATTAGCCAAGAAGAGATTATCGAAACGATTAAAATGATGAATAATAACTCAAGAATTGATGGTATCTTAGTGCAACTTCCTCTTCCAAAACATATTGATACAAATAAAATTTTAGAAGTGATTGATCCAGCCAAAGATGTTGATGGTTTCCACCCTTACAATATGGGAAGAGTAGTAGAAGGCTTAGACTCTTTTGCTCCATGCACTCCAATTGGCGTTATGGAGATGTTTAAAGAATATAATATTAATTTACAAGGTAAAGACATTTGTGTCGTTGGAGCAAGTAACATTGTTGGTAAACCAATGGCAGCGCTTTTAGTCAACGCAAATGCTACCGTAACCATTACGCACATCTATACTAAAGATTTAGCAAGCCATACGAAAAAAGCTGATATCATTATCGTTGGTGCTGGAAAACCAAACTTAATAACTGCAGATATGGTTAAAGAAGGGGCAATAGTTATTGATATTGGAATTAACCGCCTTAGTGATGGACGTTTAGTAGGAGATGTTGATTTTGAAAATGTATCAAAAAAATGTAGTTTCATCACTCCAGTTCCAGGTGGTGTTGGTCCAATGACAATTGCTATGCTTTTAAAAAATACATTAACAGCTGCTAAAAAGAGAAGAAACAAATGAAAGAAATTTTAAAAAAAATTCATAAATTCTCTACTTCCTGGACGGGAACAATTATCATCGTTCTTTTTTTTATCTTTTTTATTGCTCAATCTTTTGTCATTCCAAGTGGTTCAATGAAACAAACACTTTTAATTGGCGATTTTTTATTTGCAAAAAAATTTGCTTATGGCATTCCTTTGCCAGAAATTCCAATTATTGGAATTAAAGTATTCCCAGACATTCATCACAATGGCCACTTAATCGAAGGACCTCGTCCCAAAAGAGGCGATATTGTTATTTTTTACTACCCGCCAAATCCAAAGCAACACTTTGTAAAACGATGTGTTGCAGTTGGAGGAGATGAAATTTTATATTACGATAAACATCTATTAATCCACTTTCATGAGGGAGATACTTATATCAAAAAACACTATCCTTCTAAAAAAATTGTAAAAGCTATGAATAAATTATGGGTTGATAATCCATACATGGATAAATTTCCTGGCATTCAATATAAACCTGAATATAATGGAAATAGCTTTTTATTGATGCTCTATCGCCTCAATCAAATCGATATGAAACCGCTTTATTTGCCTGAGCTTAATGCTACAGTAATGGGTGTTGGACCTGAGCCAATTAACGTTTTTTATAAAAAAGTTAAAAAAGATCACTTCTACATGATTGGTGATAATAGAGACAATTCTGATGACAGCAGATTTTGGGGATCAGTTCCTTACTCTTTAATTATAGGGAAACCTTGGTTTACCTATTTTAGTTTAGAATTTAGAAGTTACGAAAGAGTTGCCAAAGGAATTGGCGGCGGAAGAGATCATCAACTCCTTAAAAAGATTTGCAAAGGTATTGATATCTATTCAAATGAGTGTAAAATGAGATGGAATCGCTATCGATTTACTATTCGATGGGATAGAATGTTTAAAAATATCGATACTTTACAATATAAAGAGCCAATTCGATGATTGAAATTAAATTTATTCAAATTGTTGCATCAATCTTAGCCTTAGCCATTGCCATTATTGGACATGAGATTATGCATGGCTATATAGCCTATAAATATGGCGACACAACAGCAAAAAATGCTGGACGCTTAAGCATTAATCCTATTGTTCATATTGATTTAGTAGGAACAATTATTATTCCAGCAGTACTTTATTTTACTAACGCTCCTTTTCTTTTTGGCTGGGCAAAACCAGTTCCAGTAAACATGCAAAGAGTTATTTTCAATGCTGGATATAAAGGAGCAATCGCTGTTGCACTTGCTGGAGTTACTTATAATCTTTTATTAGCCATTTTTTGTTCAACCCTGCTTCCAGCTTTTATACCGCCACAAAATTTAATAAGTGCTTTTTTGGCAATCTTTTTAGCTCAAAGTGTTATGATAAATATCGTTTTAGCTGTTTTTAATCTGTGGCCAATTCCACCACTTGATGGCTCTCAAGTTATTCTTTATTTAGCTATGAAAATGCGATGGTATAAATTGGCTTCTTTTTATGAGCAAATATATCCATATGGAATGATTATTATTTTTGCTATTTTATTTATTCCAGGCTTATCGCATATCCTTTTTTTACCTGCCATTTGGCTTGAAAATATCTTATTACCTTAAGGAGTTTATTATGAAATGCTATATTGCTACCGATCATGCTGGAATTGAATATAAAGATTTTGTTATTGCTCTGCTTCAAAATAGAGGTATAGAAGTAGAAGATTTGGGACCTTTTTCTAAAGAAAGAGTCGATTATCCAGATTATGCAAAAAAATGTGCTTTAAAAGTAGCTCAAGATAAAGACTCTTTTGGAATTTTAATTTGTGGAACTGGAATTGGAATGTCGCTTGCTGCAAATAAAGTCAAAGGCATTCGAGCCGCACTTTGTCATGATGCTTATACCGCAGCAATGGCAAAAGCACACAACAACGCCAATATTTTATGCTTTGGACAAAGAGTCGTAGGACTTGGTGTGGTTGAGAGTATTATTGATAATTTCTTAAATACCCAATTTGAAGGTGGACGTCACGAAACACGCGTTGAAAAAATTATGCAAATTGAAGAAGAGTAAGTTTACTCTTCTAATTTTTCTACAACTCTAATTGAAATAATTTCATCATTTTGCTTGATACTATCTAAATTTTTAAAGCTCTTAATATCATCTTCTCTAATTCCTCCAAATACGGTATGAACGCCATCTAAATGAGGGGTATCAACAAAAGTAATAAAAAATTGACTCCCTCCCGTATCTTTTCCAGCATGCGCCATCGAAAGTGCACCTCTTTTATGTTTAATTCCATTGTCTGTTTCGCATGGAATTACCCATCCAGGGCCTCCCGTTCCAGCTAATGCTGGATTGCCTTTAGAATATGGACATCCACCTTGAGCCATAAAGCCAGGAATGACTCTATGAAATTTCAAACCATCATAAAAACCGCTATTTGCTAAATGAGCAAAATTTGCCACTGTATTTGGAGCATCTTTGGGATAGAGTTTAATAATAATCTTACCTTTATTTGTTTTAATAATTGCATATTGAAGTTTTTCCAATTCATCATTTGATAAATTGTAATATTTCAAGTTTTTTCTTCCAAACATAACTTATCCTTAAAATTTTTTGTTATTATTATAGCAAAAATTAAAGGCTTAAAAATGGAGCTTTGCATTGCTTTAGATCTCCCAAGTGCAAAAGAAAATCTAATTCTTTTAGAAAAAATTAGCTCAAATAACAATTTATGGATTAAAGTTGGATTCCGAAGCTTTATTCGAGATGGTAAAGAATTTTTACAAAAAATAAAAGAGATAAACCCTACCTTTAAAATCTTTTTAGATTTAAAACTCTACGACATTCCAAATACAATGGCTGATGCTGCAGCTGAAATTGCCGCTTTAGATGTTGATATGTTTAACATTCATGCAAGCAGTGGGAAAAGAGCTATGCAAACAGTTATGGAAAGATTAAACAATTTGCCTAAGCGACCACTTGTTCTTGGAGTAACTGCCCTAACTTCTTTTTCAAATGAAGAGTTTTTTACAATTTATCATCAAAATATTGACGAAGCTGTTTTGCAATTTACAAAAAATTGTTATGAAGCAAAGCTTGATGGAGTTGTATGTAGCGTGTTTGAGAGCAAACTCATTAAAGAGCACACAAATGCTTATTTTATTACTTTAACACCAGGAATTCGTCCATTTAACGAAGATGCAAATGATCAAAAAAGAGTTGCGAACTTAGAAGTTGCAAAAGAAAATTTAAGTGATATAATTGTTGTTGGCCGTCCCATCTATAAAGCTTCTAATCCAGAGCAAAAAGTAAAAGAAATTTTGGCTTCTCTTTAAGGATGAGCCAAAGTAGCAGCCTCTTGCATACCCTCAATAATTACAATCGTTGCTATAATAAACAGAGCTAAAATAATAAGAGGAGTAATTTTTTGCCACATTTTCTCTCCTTATGCTATAAAAAATCCAACAATGAAAGCAATAATAAACGTAATTGCTTCTTTCAGATCCACAACAATCTCTCCAGGAACATTCTCAAAAGCTTTATGAAATAAAATTTTTATTTTTTGCAAAAAGCTTAAGCTCTCTTTAGAACTTACTAAAGCGATTATATCGATATTATATAAAAATGCAAAGCTAAAAAGTAAAATCAAAAGTAAAAATGCTATTTTGACTCCTTTTTTAAAAAAGTAACCTAAGAGAATACCCGTAAGAAAAACAAGAAAAAACTTTTGATAGGGGATGGAAAAAATGAATTTTTTTAAAGATTCTATACTATTTTCTATATTGTGTAACATTTTGTAACCTTTTGAAACTTTTTTATCTATTATACTTTTTCCCTGCTTAAGCTTATTCAAAGTTCCAATTTTAGGCATTAAATTTGACAAAAAAATTAAATTTTTATTTTTTAATATTAATAAAATAGGCCATTTTATGGTATTAATTTTTTTAAAAAAGATGTAAATTCTATGTATTTTTAAGTAAAGTAATGTTAAAATAACTTGAATTTATGGCCATAAAGTCATAAATTCAAGATTAAATTTTAGAAAGAAAGTGAGTAAAATGAGAAAAATCGTTACATCAATATTTTTATCCATCTTTTTACCATTTACTCTTAATGCTTTAACTTTTATTACAAAAGAAATGTCAAATTATAACCTCATTTTTGCCAATGGTAAAATTGGACGCGGCGATCTTTATCGCTTACAACAAAGCTATTACTCTCTTACAAATCGAGCAAAACAAACTATTATTGTTTTTAATAGCTCAGGAGGAGAATTAAATGAAGGTTTAAAAATTGGTAAATTTTTATTAAACCACCATATAGGAAGCGCAGTAATGCCAGAAGGAATTTGTGCAAGTAGCTGTGCTTTAGCTTATCTTGGAGGAAGAGATAAATATGGAAGAAAATTATACATTTTACCACGAAATGCAAAACTCGGATTTCATAATTTTTATTATAAAAATAGAACTTTAGTAAATGCAACACAATTTGAACAAGATCTCTCAAATGTAATGGAGTATTTTGCGGCAGTTAATGCTCCTCAATACATTATTACTAAAATGTTTAAAACAAAATACAATCACATTTATTGGGTTAGAAGAAGCTCATCTTTACTTCCTTTTAGAAGTTTAAACGTTTCATTAAGACCTACCTATAAAGCAAAACGCTATTTTAGCGCAGTTGAAGAAAAAACTTTAACAATGTCAGCTTTTAGCTATATTAAATCTTATTTTTATCAAGTTAATTTAGCAATTCAATCATCAAGAAGCTTTTATAGAAACAATGTAGCACTCAACGATAGAAATTACGATTACTGGTTAGCAACTCATTTAAATTATGTTTATGTTCAAAAATTAAAAAAATATCCAAGAAATAGATTTGAAGCAAAAGTTATCTATTCGTTAAAAAATGGAACGAGAGCTTGTGCAATCAATACTTATTATCTTGGAAAAAATAACTACTCTTGGTATATTAAAGGAAAAAAAGTCTCCCCTTGCGATCGCTCATCTTATTACAAAATCCGATCTCTTACCTATCGCCTTCCTTAATACTCCTAACGGGAGTATTACATATAAAGCTTTTTAAAAAAAGCCATTCCCAAAATTGTAGCTACTAAAGAAAATAAAACATTTACAAAAATATTTGTAAAAGCTTTCACTACTAAACCATTTTGAAACATTATAATAGTCTCAAGTGAAAAA
>JALVTH010000017.1 GCA_027036015.1 Campylobacteraceae bacterium | reverse complement strand
CTGCTGGAGTACTTGGTCCAATCTCTTTAGCTTTGCTTCCAGTATCTAAAATTAAATTTCTAACTCTTCCATAGGTAGTTCCAACAATAACGTTATCTCCAACTCTTAGCGTTCCATTTTTTACAATAATATTTGCTACTGCCCCAAGTCCTTTTTGTACGGAACTCTCAAGCACGATAGCTTTTGCTTTGCGTGTTGGATCGGCTTTAATCTCCATTAATTCTGCTTGAAGTAAAATCGTCTCAAGCAAATCGTCAATTCCCTCACCCGTGTGGGCTGATACCGGAATAAATTCATAATCTCCACCCCAGTCAACCGGAGTAATACCAATTTCAGCCATTTGGGCTTTTACGTTATCAACATTTGCCTGAGGCTTGTCAATTTTATTTACTGCAATAATAATAGGAACTCCCGCAGCTTTTGCATGTGAAATTGACTCTTTCGTTTGAGGCATTACACCATCATCAGCTGCTACAACAATAATTGCAATATCCGTTGCTTGCGCTCCTCTTGCACGCATTTGCGTGAAGGCTTCGTGACCTGGAGTGTCTATAAAAGTAATTTTTTTTCCATCCTTTTCTACCTGATAAGCCCCAACGTGTTGCGTAATTCCTCCAGCTTCGCTTGCAGCAACTCTTGTTTGTCTGATTTTATCAAGCAAAGAGGTTTTCCCATGGTCAACATGCCCCATAATTGTAACAACTGGTGGAACTTCAACCTCATTTTTATTAGGAATTGCGTCATATTTAGCAACGTAATCTACTTCATCAAGTGGATTAATTGTTTCAACTTTTACTTCAAACTCTTCAGCTAAAATTTCAATGGCATCCTTATCTAAAAAGTCATTTTTTGTAACCATTACACCAAGATTAAAAAGTGTTTTTACAATCTCTCCAACACTTACACCAATTTTTTCCGCAAACTCATATACTCTTACTTCTTCTGGAATTTTTACCACTTCTACTTTTTTTGCGGCTTGTTTTTCTTTTACTTTTTTATAATCTCTTTTTTTCTTCTTTCTGCTTGAAGGGGTTTTAGTAACGACTCTATTGACAATATTTTTTTGTGAACCCATCATAACGGCTCGCTCTTTTTTAGGCTCTTTTTTTGGTTCTTCTTCTATAATTTTTTCTTCATAAAGCGAACTATCAGATAAATCAATTAACTCAATTTGAGACTCTTCAAATATTTCGTTTGAATCAGCAAAGTCTCTCGTTTCAATTTCAATTTTGGTTCCACTCTCTTTTGAAGGTGCTGGTGCTTTTTTCTTTTTCTTTTTAGAAGAAGCTTTTAGCTGCTCTTTTTTCTCCCCTTTTGCTTTTATACTCTCTTTGCTTTTTTTAACTTCTGCTTCTTCTGTTTTTTCTTGATTTTTCTTCTTAATAATTGTAATACCTCTTCTTTTTTTAGGCTTGTCAACTTTTTTGCTCTCTTTTTCTTTAATTTTTTCTTCTTTTGGACGAACTTCAATAGAAGCATTTGCTTTACTTTGTTCTTTTATTTGTGAAGATTTTTTCTCTTTTTTTAGCTCTTTTTGCTCTTTTGTTTCTTCTTTTAGAGCTTTTTCTTCAATTTCTTCTTTTGGCTCTTCTTTTTTCTCCTCTTTTTCCGGAGCTTCTTTCTTTTTTAAATGCTCTGGAATTTTATTATAAAGAACATAATCCATTAAAATGGCAGCTTCTTCTTCGCTAATGGTGCTATTCCTCGCTCTTACCTTATAACCAAGTTCTTTTGCTTTTTGTAATACTACTTTTGCATCTTGTCCAGTCTCTAATGCAACTTCTTCAATTTTAATTTTTGACATTAATTTTAACTCCTTCTAATAACTCTTCTAAATTTGAAAGATTAATTTTGATTTTTCTCGTTCTTTTTTTATTGAGGTAAGTTTTCTTTTCTATGCAACTACTGCATAAATAAAAACTTCTCCCTCTCCCTTGATAAAATACGACTTTCTCATTCTCGTCAACTTGTAATCGTAACAACTTTTTTTGTTCCTCTCTTTTTCTGCATACAATACACATTCGAATTGGAACTTTTTTTGCTCGCATAATTATATCAAAACTTTTTAACTCTTTACATATATGCCATAATTATCTAAGTCACAAATTATAACACGAAAATCCCTAAATTGGCTTTGAATCTTTTGCGCAATGTTTTTGGCGTCATCTTCATAACATAAAGTAAAAAAAGTGGAACCGCTACCTGAGAGTGTACTCATTAATGCACCATTTTCCATGGCAATTTTTTGCACGCGATAAAGCTCTGGCATCATTGCCATACGTCTATCTTGATGAATTTTATCTCTTGCGGCAATTTTTAATTGCTCCCAAGATTCCGTCATAAAAAGTGCAGTCATATAAGCTGCACGAGAAAGAGAATAAACAACTTCACTTTTGTGATAGGTATTTGGCAAAATATTGCGTGATTTATTGGTTGAAATAGTTTTATTTGGAATCGTTAACACTGCTTTTAAATATGAGGGCAAACGATGCTTTTTGCTATAGACTCTATTTTCGTGAATACACGCAACGTTAAATCCTCCCATCACAGCTGGCGTAATATTATCTGGATGCGGCTCATAATTTAGAGCCAAATTTAAAATTTTTCTTTTGTTAAATTCCGTTTTCGTTACGGCAAATGCCGCGGTAATTGCACTAACAATAACTGCCGAAGAGCTACCAAGGCCACGTGATATAGGAATTCGATTGATAAATTCAAATCGAAAGTTAGGGTTTTTTCCACCGCTTAAACGCTTGTAATGTTCCGTAAATATATTTAAAAACATCGTGTTTTTTCTAATTTTAGGGTTATTGACCCCTTCGCCCTTTACGGAAACACTTAGAAAGCGTGCTGGTTTAATTCTTACTTCGTTTCTTAAATTAATTGCAAGTCCAAGTGTATCAAAGCCTGGACCTAAATTTGCACTCGTTGCTGGAACTGAGACTAACACCATACCCCTTTTTAGACTGCGCCTATAAAATATTGTGGCTCAATCTTATTTGATATTTTAATTTTACTTAAATCTTTGGGCATAAAAAAAGTTTGCTCTATTGCTTTGTCAAATCGTTTTGTAATTATATTCTCTTTTTCTTTGACAAAGTAGAGTTTTCCTAAAGCTTTTATTGGTTTATTATTATTTAGAGTAAATGCATCAATTGCTTTAATTTCAATCTCTTTTACAATTTGGATGGTTTTTAATAACACATATGCAATTTTTGTAGCCATGTAGCTTCCTGGCCCATTGGTATAGATAATCGTTTCTATTGGAAATTGTTGTAAAATTTTTTCTAAAAAAGGCAAAAGCACTTCCGAAGTTTTTCCTTCTAAAAAGTAAACTTTTTCTAAAACACTCTTATTATAAAGCCCAATTTGCATTGGATTGCTAATGGTATTAATAAGCAAAGTAATTGTTTACTCCTTAAGCATATACTTTTGCAAACTCTTTTACTTTTATAGGTGCTTGAGCTAAAGAGATTATTTCATAAGTTTTTGATTGCAGCAATGCTTTGGTTAAGAGGTGATTTAAATGATGTGAACTTGCAAATGCTTCATATTCTCCAATTATAGGCATGCCCAAAACCATCATGTCACCCATTGCATCAAGAATTTTATGTCTTACAAATTCATCTTCAAAGCGCAAACCTTCTGGATTGAGCACTGAAGTCTCATCAAGTCCAATTGCATTTTCTAAACTTGCACCTAAAGCTAAATTAATGCTTTGAAGATATTGAATATCTTTTGCAAAACCAAAGGTTCTTGCTCTTGCAATCTCTTTTAAATAGTTTTGTTTACTAAAAGTAAAGCTTAAATGCTCTCTTCCTATCATTGGATGATCAAAATCAATTGTAAAAGTAAATTTTGCTTTTTTTGAAGGTTTTAATTTTGCAAACTTTACTCCATCTACAACTTTTACTTCATCTTTAATAATTAATACTTTTTTTGGAGCATTTTGTTTTTTTATTCCAGCCTCGTCCAACAGCATACAAAAAGCAATGGCACTACCATCCATAATGGGTACTTCATTACCAAAAAGCGTTACTTTTAAATTATCGATTCCATACGCATATAGTGCTGATAAAAAATGCTCTATCGTTGCAATAGAAGCTGGAGCTTTGCCAAGGGTGGTTGCCAATTTTGTTTGCGTTACATTTTCTACTTTTAGTGGAATTTCTTGATTTGTTTGTGCATGATAAAAAACGATTCCACTATTTTCTTTGGCTGGTTCTAAAATCATTTTAATGGCCTCACCACTATGAAGCCCAACTCCAGTTACTTCAACTCTTTTTTTTATCGTTTGTTGCAACATTAAATAGCCTTTATACACTTTTTCTTTTTTAATTATACCCAATTATTTGCTTGGCTCTATCAAAAATGTCATTAATATATCGTTTTACCCAATCTCTATTCATCCATTCGCTTGGCATTACCTCAATTCCTTGAATTAAAACGCCAAAATGCAAATGATCACCAAGGGCTAAACCACTTGTTCCAGTTTTTGCAATAATTTGATGAGCTGCTACCTTTTGCCCTTTTTGCACTAAGATACTTGAACAATGTCCATAAAGCGTATAGAGTCCAAATCCATGATTAATTAAAGGCATATTGCCATAAATTCCATTTGGTTTGGTAGAGACTACAACTCCTGGGTTTGAGCTATAAATATTATCGTGTTTTATACTTGCTATATCCATTCCAAGATGGTATGAAGTTGAAATAATATTATTTGGATCGTTATAGTAGTAATATCTTTTATCGCCAAAATAGCCTACCCTTTTAAAGCCATGCAGTGGTCTAAAGGCATTTACTCTCCAATTGGTAGAGATTGGAGTAACGTTTTTGCTCATTTTATGGATGTAATCTTCATTTTTTTTGCGCATTAATTCATTCACTGCTTTAAATTTTTGCAACTTATCGCTAATATTTGCAAACTCTGGATCGCTTAAGATTAATTCACTAATTTTTCCATTAATAAATCGATCTGTAGCTCTTAGTTTTGAAACGCGAAATTTATGAAACTTTTGATGAATGCTAAGATGTAAAATTGACTTATTGTTTGCTCCATCTACAGCAACAATAACTGGATTGATTGAATCATGGTTAAATTGCCAAGCAATAAGCGTTGCATATACTCCTTTTTTGCCATAAGTTATTGGAATAAACTTATTGCCATCTTGCATGTCTATATAGGTTTTTTTCAACTCATCATCTTTTACTTGATATATAACTAACGCACTTCCCCCTTTGGTAATTGAAGGACTCATGGCAATAACACTAATTAAAGGAGGTTCATTATCTATTATTAAAGGAACACTAACAATACTTTTATTTCCTAAAAAAAAGTTCCAATAGCTTGCATCTCTTGCTTCAATAATAAGCTCATAGTTTTTATTTTTTTGTAATAACTCTTTTGGAATACTTACAAAAAGTTTTTTTTGTTTTTGAGGCATCATAAAAGTTTGAGCATAAATTGCTTTTTTTTGCACTCCATCACTCAAATATACTTTTACATCTTTTAACTTAACGTTATCGAAAACCTCAAAAGAAATAGGAGTCGAACCATTCGTAAAAACGCGTGAAGTTATCTTGATTTTGGGTGACTCTTTTTCAAAAAGAGGAGAAAAATAGGCATAAACACCTCCACCAACTAATGCAAAAAGCACTGTTAAAAAGAAAAAAAACTTAAAGCCTATCCCTCTTTTTCTTCTTGATCGTCTCCTAACTCGTCTTGCCATTGAAAATGTTCCTTTATATATTTTATAATATCTTCTTTTATTTGGCCAATTGTACCATTTTTAACTTCAAATCCGGCTGCACTCTTGTGCCCTCCACCCCCAAAGGCAAGTGCCATTTTTGAAATATCTTCATTTTTTGAGCGAATCGATACTTTAAAAAAATTATGATACGGATAAATTAAAAATGCCGCTTCAACCACTTTTAAAGCAATAGCCTCATCAATAATACCATCTATGTCACTACTTTTGGCTCCGCTTTTTTGCAAATCTTCTTCTGTTATACTCATAATGGCAACTTTTGCATCACAACAAAGCTCCATAGCGTTCATTGCATAACTTTTCAAACGAAAATGAGCTAATGATTTTGATTTATTCACAAAGATTGCAATAGAAGTTGGATCAATACCAAAATCAATAAGCTTTGCTGCTACCAGAAAATCTTCTTTTTGAGTAAGAGAAGTAGTAAAATTTTGATTATCACTAATTATACCGGCATATAAAGCCTTGGCTGATTCTGCATTTATTGTAAAACCAGCTTCTAAAAGCTTAAAAACAACTAAAGCAGTAGCACTAAGCTCTTCAACAATATTTAATGTTCCAAAACTTGTATTGCTTTTGTGATGATCAATATTCACAATAACTCTTTTTGAAATATCAAATCCTACTCTATCAATTGAAGCACTATCAAGCGTAATTATGAGTGAATCATTAAAATCAATTTTGTGTTTAAATTTTTGAAAAGCTGGTAAAAAAGAATACTCTTTTGGCAACTCTTTATCAAAACTTACAAGTTCAATTTTTTTTAACTCTTTTTTTAATGCTTCATAAAGAGCAATAGCTGAGCAGATTGTATCGCCATCTGGCTTTTTATGAACCAAAAGCGTAACTTTATCAAAGCCTTCTAAGAGCTTTTTAAACTCTGCAACCTTTTGTTTATAATTCATTCCCTTCAACTTTCATTGATAAATCAATCCATGTTGATTGATGAATAGTACTTCCAGTACTTATTGCATCAACTCCTGTTTTTGCAATCTCTTCTATATTTTCAAGCGTAACATTTCCGCTTGCTTCAAGTAAAATGTAAGGATAGTTTTTATTTCGATAATTTACAACTTCTTTTATCTCTTGTGGGCTCATATTATCACACATAATAATATCGGCTCCTGCCTCCATTGCCTCTTTTGCAATGGCAAAGCTTTCACACTCAATCTCAATTTTGGAAGTAAATGGAATTTTGCTTCTTACATCTTTAATAAAAGTTTTTAAGTTTTCAATTGCACCAAGATGTGTATCTTTAATCATTAAACAATCATCAAGTCCCATTCTATGATTAACTCCACCACCACAACGAACAGCATACTTTTCTAAAATTCTCAATTTTGGACGCGTTTTTCTTGTATCTAATAAAATAACATTATATGGCTTTATCTTTTGCACGAACTTATTGGTTAAAGTTGCAATAGAGCTTGCATGCAAAATCGTATTTAAAAGAGTTCGCTCTAATGAGAGTAAAGTTTTTGCATCGCCTTTTAAAAAAACTAATTTTTCGCCTTTACTAAAACGCTCTCCATCTTTTTTTTGCAAAGTAACTTCTATACCAAACTCCTCTTTTGCCGCAATAATATAGCGCTCTCCTGCAAATATTCCATCACTTTTAGCTAAAATATAAGCTTTTATTGCTTTACTTTTACTAATTCTGGCAAACAAATCCCCTCTTCCGATATCTTCTTTGAGGGCTTCTTTTAAAAACTCTCTCTCAAGCAAATACATTTACTTTATCTCCAACATTCTATCAAGAGCTAATTTTGCATATTTTGCTGTTTCTTCATCAACAAAAATTTCATTAATTGGATTTCCTTCTTTAATTGAAACCAATACATCATATAAATCTTTAAGTGTTGTTTCATTCATTGTAGGACACTCTGGTTTGGTAGCCGAAAGAACATAAGTATTTTTTTCTCTCATTCTATGAACCAAGTTATACTCCGTTCCAACAACTACTTTTTGCTCTGGATCTAAAGATGCAACATATTTAATAAGTTGCGAAGTTGAACCCACAAAATCTGCCTCTTTTACCACACTTGGATCACACTCTGGATGCACAGCAACTTTAATTCCTGGATATTTTTGACGATAAAAGCGCACATCATCAACACTAAAGAGCTGATGCACTGAACAAAATCCATTAAAACAGATAATATCAGCTTCTTTTGGATTACACTCTCCCTCACCAATTACACAACTTTTTAATCCCATCATATTGGCAATATTTTGTCCCAAACAGCGATCTGGCACAAATAAAATCTTTTTGCCGCTCTCTAAAGCTCTTGTAATAATTTTGCTAGCATTTGAACTGGTGCAAACTAACCCTCCCATTTTTCCAACTTTTGCTTTAACAGCTGCATCAGAATTGATATAAGTTATTGGCAAAATATCTTCTTTTTTAATCCCGTGTTTTTCTAAAAACTCAACCGATTCATCAAAATAGCTTGCATCAATCATTCTTGCCATTGCACAACAAGCAATTTTTGGCATAACAACTCGCTTTTGGGGCGCAATAATTTTAACACTTTGTCCCATAAATCCAACACCACAAAAGACAATCCAAGGATTTTTATCCTCTTTTGCACGTCTTGCAAGCTCTAAACTATCTCCAGTAATATCTGCTAATTCAAAAACTTCATCTCTTTGGTAAAAATGCCCAACAATAGTTACTGGAAGCTCTTTTTTTAGCTTTAAAATTTCAGCTTTATAATCCATGCATTTCTCCATGTAAAATTTTGTTTTATTATACCTAAGAAAGTTTATTTATTGTAAAATAGCAAAAAATATTTAAAGGTTGAACATTGAATGATACAATTTTTAGCGGTTTAATTGAACTTTTTACCAGCTTTAACGGTACATTTTATTTAGCTGCTTACTTAATAGGAGGCATTCCTTTTGGATATTTACTTGCTAAATATATTGGTGGAGTAAATATTAAAGAAGCTGGAAGTGGTAATATTGGTGCAACAAACGTACTTCGTGTTTTAAAAGAAAAAGATCCTTCATTAGCTAAAAAATTAGGAGCCCTTACACTCTTTTTAGATGCTATTAAAGGAGCTCTTGTTATTGTTATTGCTAAATTTATGGGAGCAAGTGCAAATACACTTTGGGCAATTGGCGTTTTTGCCGTTATTGGTCATTGTTTTAGCCCATATTTGCGCTTTGAAGGTGGCAAAGGCGTGGCTACTGGATTTGGTGTATTACTTACTCTTATGCCAAAAGTAACACTAATAGCTTTTATCGTTTGGCTTATTTTTGCCAAGGGGCTTAAAATTTCATCTTTGGCTTCCCTTTTAGCTCTTGCAACATTATTAATTGCAAGTTACTTTTTTTATCCGAATGGATTACCAAATATTCATAGCTTTGCCCCACTTTACATTATTGCTTTTATCGTCGTTTATAAACATATTCCAAATATTATTCGACTCATTAACAAAGAAGAAGGAAAAGTAGTTTGACAATCGAAATAAAAAAATTTCGCTTCAAAACCATTATTGGTATTTTAGAGCACGAACGAATTACCCCTCAAATGGTAGAGATAACTCTAAAGGCGTCCTATCATTATCAAAAAGAGTTTGTCGATTACGTTCAAATTTGTAATCTTATTCAAAAAACGATGCAAAAAGAAAAATTCTTCTTAATAGAAGATGCTTTGCTTGCTTTAAAAGAAAAAATCTTTTTAACTTTCCCTCAAATTACTTCTCTTTATTTAAAAATTGCAAAACCAACTATTTTAGAAAATGCTATTGTATCACTCTCAAATTCTTGGCAAAGAGATTACCAAGTGTCATAAACTTCTACCACTTCATAGCGAACGGGCACTTTCAATCTTGCCTTTCCACTTCTTAAATAGCGATAACGCGTTTTTGCATAACGTCTTTTCACTTTCTTTCTATAATAATGTCTTTTGTAAACTTTTTTTGCCAAATAGCGTTTTTTTCTTTTATGATATTTTCTCTTTTTTGCTAATTTTTGCTTTTTCTTCACTTTCTTTTTAACGTATTTAAAATTGCTTGCATCTCCAATTATTTTTACTCTCGTTCCAATCTGAGCCCAATGCCAAAGTTTTAAAGCCGTACTTTTAGAAACTCTAATACAACCATGCGAAGCTGGGAAACCTGGCAAATAGCCTTGATGTATGGCAAGCCCAAAATTTGTAAGCCTTAACATATACGGCATTTTTGCTCCACCATTTGGCTCTGGATATTTATTAGAGATATGAAAGCGCTCTTTGTCAATTACTCGAAAAGTTCCTCTTGGAGTTCTATGATCTGCTTTACCAGAAGATATATTACCACTAAAAACTACTCTTCCATCTTCAATAGCATAAATTTTTTGACTACTTAAATTAACTAAAATCTCTTTCGATGCATAAAGTGAACTTATTAAGATAAAAAGAAAGAAAAAAACTCTTATTAGCATTTTCGTCTCACTTAATTTTTTCTAATATTATAATATTTTAAACTATTATTTAGATTATCTGTCAATTTGACACATTTTATGGTAGTATTAAAAGTGGTAGAAAAGATGTTAAAAAAATAAAAAAGAAATTGTAAAAGTTGTAGCTAAATTTTATAATTTATGGTATAATTTAAGAAAAATTTAAAATTTGGGAAGTGAGCTGCTCATGAGAATCTTGATTGTTGAAGATGAAGTAACACTAAATAATACCTTAGCAGAAGGTTTAAAAGAATTTGGCTATCAAAGCGATGTAGCAGAAAACCTCTCAGATGCAAAATATCTTATTGATATTAGAAATTACGATTTAGTGTTGCTTGATTGGATGCTACCTGATGGCAATGGAATCGATATTATTAAAGACATCAAAAAAAAGAGTCAAAAAACTGCTGTAATCGTCCTTTCGGCAAGAGACGACAAAGAGAGTGAAATTGCCGCATTAAAAGCTGGGGCAGACGATTACATTCGAAAACCATTTGATTTTGAAGTGCTCTTAATGAGAATAGAAGCAAAACTTCGATTTGGCGCAAGCAATATTATTCAAATTGGCGATTTAATTATCAATCCAGAAGAAGAAAAAATCATTTATAAAGGCGAGAGTGTCGAATTAAAAGGTAAACCATTTGAAGTTTTAACGCATCTTGCCATGAGACGTGATCAAATTGTTTCAAAAGAGCAATTGCTTGATGCAATTTGGGAAGAGCCAGAATTGGTTACTCCAAACGTTATTGAAGTTGCAATTAATCAAATTCGCCAAAAAATGGATAAAGCATTAGGCATTACTACAGTTGAGACAGTTCGTCGTAGAGGTTATCGCTTTTGTTTTTCAGACGAAGCTTAAGATTTAATTTTCTTCTTAAACTAAGCGTTGCCATGGCAACGCTGGTTTTAATTACTTCTTCTTCACTCTATCTTTATATTAGCTATTCACAAAATTACGAAATAAAACAAGAGCTTGAACTCCATGCAAAAAAACTCTTAAAAGAGCGCTATAAGTTGCCTAAAAAACTAAAATTACAAAAAAAGATTTTAAAAAATGCTTCAAATATTCAAGCTTCAATCGAGTATGCTCCATATATTAATTATGAATCAAGATATTATCGAATTATCAAAAAAGGCAAGCGCTTTTTTATGCAAGGCTTTTTTCCATATAACTTTAGAAGCCAAAAATATCTTATTTTAACAAAAGATATTACAAGACAAATTCAGTTTAAAAACAAACTCTACAGAGCTGTTATAATAGTTAACATCCTTTCACTTATTATTATTATTATTTATGCTTTCATTATTTCTAAAATGCTACTTCGCCCTATAAAGTACGTTAGCTTTAAATTGGCAAAAATGAATGAACATAAACTTAGTAAAATCGATTTAAAAACGCTTCCTTACGAATTTATTCCACTTGGAGAATCCATTAATAATCTCATTAAACGTATAGAAAATTTTTTATATTATAAAAAAGAACTTTTTATTGGAGCTGCTCACGAGTTAAAAACCCCCTTAGCGGTTATGAAAACAAAAACGCAAGTTGCTTTACTTAAAAAAAATAAAACAATTGAGTCTTTAGAAGAAGCTCTCAAACAAAGTGTACAATCCATTAACAATTTAAACAACACTATTAAATCAATCTTAGCTTTTGGAAGAGCCGAAGGAGCTCAATTTGAAGAGGCAAAAGAAATTGACTTAATAGCTTTTATTCAAGAAATGCTTGAGGAATTTGAAATTTTAGCTTTAAAAGAGGAAAAATACATCATTAAAAGATTAAAACCCAAAAAGCTCATTTTACAAATTCAACCCTCTTTATTTCGTCAAATCTTGCAAAACTTTTTACAAAATGCTTTGCGATTCACCCCTAAAAACAACATAATTTGCGTTAGTAGTTTTTTATGTGAAGAGCATTTAGTTATACGCATCAAAGATAGCGGTCCAGGATTACCACAAAATTTTGATCTTTTTGCTCCTTTTAAAAAATCGCAAAATTCAAAAGGTATTGGTTTAGGGCTATTTTTAGCAAAAATTGCGGCCGATTCTATTGGTGCAAGCATTTCTCTTAAGAATAAAAAAAAGCAAAATGGCGCCGTAGCTACGATAATTTTACCAATAAAAAAATACAAAATTGCATCTTTTGGTAAAAAAAGAAAATAAAAATTAAAAAGTTTAAATTTTCTTTAAAGTCTATTTAAGATGAAATAAGTTATAAAGCAGTGTAAATAACTTAAAAAAGGGTTGCTATGGCATTAATGATTAGTGATGAGTGCATTGCATGCGATGCATGTAGAGAAGAGTGTCCAACGGGCGCAATTGAAGAAAATGATCCAATTTATATTATTGATCCAGATAGATGCGTTGAATGCGTTGGATTTTTTGATGAACCACAATGTATTTCCGTTTGTCCCGTAGATTGCATCGATACCGATCCAGACAACATCGAAAGTATCGAAGAACTTAAATATAAACTAAAACAAATAGAATCTGAAAGTTAACTTTAATGCCCAAACGCACTGCCGTTATTGACATTGGCTCTAACTCAATACGGCTTGTTATCTATCAAAGAACAAGCCGATTTGGCTTTCATCTAATCTGTGAAAAAAAAGCTCAAAGTAGAATTAGCGAAGGAAGCTTTCAAAACAATGGCTATTTGCAAGAAGAAGCCATTCAAAGAGTCATTGATGCTTTATATGCATTTAAGTTTATTATAAAAGATTATAAAGTTAGAAAAACGCTTATTGTTGCAACTGCAGCAGTGCGTAACGCTCCAAATCGATCCGAATTTATCCAAAGAGTTCGTAAAGAACTTAAACTCAACATTAAAGTGATTGATGGCAATAAAGAAGCTTATTTTGGAGCCTTGGCTGCCATCAATCTTTTACCGCTACAAAAAGATGCCATCACCATAGACATTGGTGGAGGCTCAAGTGATATTGCATTAATTAAAAATGGCAAAATCACCCAAACGCTATCGCTTGATATTGGAACAATTACTCTTAAAGAACTTTTTTTTGATAAAAATCGCCCAATAAACGAGGTAATATTTTTTATTCGAGAAAAACTTCAAGCAATTCCAAAAGAATTTAAAAGAGTCTCAAATATTATTGCAATTGGTGGCGTTTTGCGCGCTTTAGCAAAATCGATTATGATAAAAAACGATTACTCTTTTAGAAAAATTCATGCCTTTGAGTATGAGTATCAAAAAGAAAAAGAGCATTTTAACAAAATCGTTTCTGCTACAAACAATAAAGAGTTAGAAAAGCTTCATATTAAACCAAATCGTTTTGATACGATACGCCAAGGTGTTTTGATTTTTCAACTCTTTTTAGAAGCAACCAATGCAAAGAAAGTAATTACAAGTGGCGTTGGACTAAGAGAGGGAGTTTTTTTACACGACAAATTAAGAAACTCTAAAGGTTATTTTCCAAAAGAAATTAACCCAAGTATTGTAAGTATTATAGATAGATTCAACATTTTAGAGCGAAGTTACAAAAATAGAGTAAAAATTGCAAAAAACCTCTTTGAAGTTTTTAAAAACGAAAGTAAATTGAATGATAGATTTTTGCGCCATTTAATTGATGCTTGCAAAATTAGCGATATTGGAAAAGATTTAACGATTTATAATGAACATAAACACGCCTACTACATCGCTTCTCAAGAGCTCAATTGGCAATATACTCACGAAGATATGCTTTTGATTGCAACACTTTTGCGCTCAAAAGGAGATAAACTTATTTACAAACCGCTTCATAAAGAGCATAAAAAAATTTTACCTTCAAAAGAAGAACTTAAATGGTTAGGATTTATCTATACATTAAGCGATATTTTAGATAGCTATTCATCAAAAAATAAATTACAATTTCACTTTGAAAATAATTCTTTAACAATCCATTCTCAAATCAAATTGCCGCTTTTTTTCTATGAAATTAGGAATTTAAAGTTTCCAAAAAAATTTGATATTCAAATCAAACTTTTAGACAAAAGCTAAAGCTTTTGCCTATGAACAGCATGCCCCACCAAAACCATCTTCAATAACAGCTTCTTTATTTTGTGAATATCCAGAAAATATGGCTTCTTTATTGGCTATTGTTTTATCGTTATAAATAATTGTGTAAAAAACTTTTACACCATCTCGAATAGAATTTACAGTTGTACAATAACTCTCTAAAGAGGCTAAAATGTATCGTTTTGCTTTTATCTCTTCAAAATCTCCCTTAAAATTATAAATAATATGCACTTCATTAAATTTATAAGGCACTCCTTCGTTTCTTACAATCTCAGCTTTGACACTATAATCTCTTACTTCATATCCATCTTTTTGAGCAAACATAACTAAATCTATTCCCGTGCAGCCAATCATTCCACTTGCAAAATATTCAACTGGTGTAATCTCTTTACAATCTAAAATAAAAGATGATTTACTTGTTTTTGCTTCAAATTTTTTATCACCTAAATACTCTAACTTTACTTCCATCTCCATCCTTTTTTCTTGAAATTGTACAAAATTAAGTTAAAAGTGGTGCGATTTGCAAGGATAATACTCACCCCTACTTGCTGCTTTAGCAAAAATTGTTAATGGAGTATTGGTTAATTTAGCAATTGATTGCACCTTTTTAAGATTTTTTGGTTCAATTGCTATAAGCATTTCATACTCTTCACCACTAAATCCAATCTCTGGAGGTATAACTTTAAGCTCTTGAAGAAAAAGCCCATTTTCTTGTAACAATTTATTACAATCACAATACAAACCATCACTAATATCCATTCCACCTCTTAAATAAGGTGCTGCTGTAAAAACAAACTTTTCTCTAATAATTGGTTCAAAAAATTTAGAGTTTTTCTCTACCTTCTCACCATTAAAAAGTTTTTCCAAATCTCTTTTCACACTTCCAAGATCACCCGTAAAGGCTAATAAATCACCCTCTTTTACTACTCTTTTTAAAGGATTTTCACTTTTTCCAATCATAGTAATAGTTATCGTTAATAAAGTGCTACCAATCGTATCACCTCCAATAATTTTAATATCATAATGCTTTGCTAACTCTTTAAAAGTGTTACCAAGCTCTCTTAAATACTCTTTAGATGTTTCTTTTGGAAAAGAAATTGCAAGTAACATATAGTGAGGTTTTGCATTCATTGCCACTAAATCGGAATAATTTACTAAAAAAGCTTTTTTGGCAATCTCTTTGGCACTCATCCACTCTTTTTTAAAATGCGTCCCTTCAAAAAAACTATCCATAGCAAGCACCAAATCCCCTATTATAGCCCCATCGTCGCCAATATACGGACTTTTTAAATAATCTATCCAAAACTCTTCTAAATCCATCGTTTTTCCTTAGTAAAATATATTTTTATTATAGCTACTCTTTTTAAAAAATAATTAATTATGAAAAAATGTAACATTTTCACACGAGAAAGAAAAAAACTAAAAGATTATTAAGAATTATTAATCAAACTTATATAACAATCTTACTATAATTAAGAAAAATTCTTAGATAGGGGTTAATTAGATGCGAATAGATGACGTAAAAATTTATGAATATGACGCCGTAATCGTAGGTGCAGGACTTGCTGGTCTTGCAGCTGCAAAAGAACTCAAAGAAGCAGGAAAAAAAGTAGCAGTAATTACAAAACTTCATCCATTAAGAAGCCACTCTGGTGCTGCACAAGGTGGAATTAATGCAGCCTTAGGAGAAGACGATTCAACTGAGCTTCATGAATTTGATACTGTAAAAGGAAGTGATTATCTTGGAGATCAAGATGCAATTGAATTAATGTGTTCCAATGCTCCTGAGACAATTCGCTGGGCTGAGCGAATGGGGGCAATCTTTTCAAGAGATGACCAAGGTAAAATTGCTCGCCGTCCATTTGGAGGACAAAGCAAACCAAGAGCTTGCTTTGCTGCAGATAGAACTGGTTTAACTTTGCTTCAAACTATTTACGAGCAAGCATATCGTGCTGGAATTGAAGTTTTTGATGAGTGGTATTGTGCCGATATATTATATGAAAATGGCAAAGCAAAAGGTGTAGCTGCATTTAATATTAGAAACTCTCAACCAGCAATTTTTAATGCAAAAGTTACAATGTTTGCAACAGGTGGTTATGGAAGAGCATTTAAAGTAAATTCAAATGCTCATGCAAATACGGGTGATGCTCTTTCTATTTTTGCAAGACGCGGCCTTCCACTTGAAGATATGGAGTTTGTGCAATTCCATCCAAGTGGACTTGGAGGAAGTGGTATTTTAATTTCAGAAGCTGCTCGTGGCGAAGGTGGACGTCTTTTTAACTCTGAGGGTGAGCGTTTTATGAAACGCTACGCTCCAAATGCAATGGAGCTTGCTTCTCGTGATGTTGTTAGCCGCGCTATTATGGAAGAGATAAGACAAGGAAGAGGTGTTGGACCAAACAAAGATGCAGTTTATATCGATTTAACGCATCTACCAAAAGAGACAATCTTGACTAAACTACCAGAATTAAGAGATCTTGCAATCACATTCCTTGGGCAAGATATGCTTAAAGAGCCAATTATGATTGCAGCAACTGCACACTATTCAATGGGTGGAATTCCAGTAAATATTAGAACACAAGTGAAAAAGAGTCCAACTGAACTTGTAGAAGGACTTTATGCTGCAGGTGAATGTAGCTGTGTGAGTGTTCATGGTGCAAACCGCCTTGGAGCAAACTCACTTCTTGAAGCCCTCTTTTTTGGTAGAGTTGCAGGAAAATCAATGCTTGAAGACATTGGTAACATTGACTTAGAGCCAGCTACGAAAAAAGATGCTGAGCGAATGATTGCTGAATATAATTGGGTAAAAACTAATAATGGAAACGAAAGAGTTGCCAAACTTAGAAATGAGTTGCAAGAATCAATGATGATGGACGCTGGAGTCTTTAGAACCGAGGAATCACTCCTTCGTCAAAAAGAAAAACTTCAAGAGTTGCATGAGAGATACAAACACATTAGAATTGATGACAAATCAAGCACTTATAATACTGACTTGCAAGAAGCAATTGAGCTTGGACATATGATTGATTATTCTCTCTTTATTGTAGAAGGTGCACTTGCTAGAAAAGAGAGCCGTGGAGCACACTATAGAGAAGATTATCCACAAAGAGATGATGAAAACTTCTTAAAGCATACATATGCAAAATTTAAGGATAATGGTAAATTTGAGCTTGACATCGAATATGGCGATGTTGTAATTACAAAATTTGAGCCACAAGAAAGAAAATATTAAGAAGGATCTCAAGATGAGTGAAGCAAAAAGAAAAGTAACTTTAAAAGTATTTCGTTTCAATGCAGAAACAGATTACCTACCAACTTATAAAACATATGAGATGGAAATTGGAAAAGATGAGCTTATTTTAGATTTATTAAACCGCATTAAATGGGAGCATGATGGCTCTTTTTCTTATAGAAGAAGCTGCCGCCACGGAATTTGTGGGGCATGTGGTATTAAAGTTAATGGAAGAGCAACGCTCTCTTGCAAACAAAATGCAATGGAGCTTGTTGAACTTTTTGGTGATGAACTTGTGTTTGAGCCACAAAGCAAAAAACGTGCTATTAAAGATATGATTATTGATAAAGGTGACTTCTGGGAAAAACATGCAGCAATTAAACCATATGTAGAAACAGAGGTTGATCCGCATCCAAAAAGCGAAACAATTATGAGTAAAGAGCAAGTAGAAAACTTCTTGGATGCTGATTATTGTATTCAATGTGGAAGTTGTCATTATGCCTGCCCTGTTATTGAAGTAAACGAAGATTATCTTGGACCAGCAGCATTTGCAGCAGCTTATCGCTTTACAGTTGATCCACGCGATAATGCTGGAAGAGAGCGTTTAGAAATTACAGCTGAGCTTGGAAGCGGTGTTTGGGATTGTGTAAAATGTTTTGAGTGTGCAGAGGCTTGTCCTAAAGATGTTAATCCAATTGAAAAAATTACAAAACTACACAACTTGCAATTTGAAAAAGGTGTTGCAAAACGAAACGTTGCCACAAAACATGCTGAGGGCTTTGTGCGCTCAATCAAAAAATTTGGTTATTTAGATGAGCAAGATATTGTGCTTTATTCTGAAGGGCTTGGCGTGGTGAAACACTTAAGCGAAGCACTTAAAATGATTAAAGCTGGAAAAGTTCATCCATTTGATATCTTTAAGAAAAAAATGCCAAGAAGTAAAAATTTAGATGAAATTAAAAAACTAATAGATATTTCACAAACAAACCAACTGTAAGGAAGATAATATGAGTAAATTAAAATATGCATTATATACAGGATGTACGGCAAGAGAATCAACTCCAGAACTTTTGTCTTCAACTATGGCTGTTGCTAACAAGCTTGGTATTGAGCTTGTTTTACTTGATGAAGCAAGCTGTTGTGGGGCAAGCCATTTACAAGACTTTGATGACTTTTTAAGCTTGGTGCTTAATGCTAGAAATATTTGTTATGCAGAAAAGCTTGGACTTCCTATGGTTACAATATGTAACACTTGTCAAATCAATACTGTTATGACAAAAGAGCGCCTTGATAGTGATCCAGAGTTAAAAGCAAAAGTGAATGAAAAACTAAAAGAAGTTGGACTTGAATATAAAGGAACAGTTTCTGTTAGACACTTTTTATATGCTTTAATTGATGATTATGGTTTAGATAAAATTAGAGAAAAAGTGGTTCGCCCTCTTAGCCATTTAAATGTAGCACCATTTTATGGTTGCCACAATATTCGCCCAAGCCACTTACACCATAAACACAATAAGCCACTTCCAATTGAACTTGGTGTCGAAGATGGTGGAGGATATGAAAGCTTTACGACTGAAGAGTTTATGGAAAAATATACACATGAAAACCCATACAATCCAACTTCTTTAGATAGATTAATTGAAGCATTAGAAGGAAATAGTGTTGATTATGAAAGCAAAAATAAATGTTGTGGTTTCCATGTAGATTTGCAAGCACCAAAAACAAGTAATGCCCTAAGTGGAACAGCTTTAACTGAAGCTATGGATAATGGAGCAGATGTAATGGTTACACCATGTCCTCTTTGTCAATTAAATTTAGATTTAAAACAAGAAAGTGCTGGTAAACAACTTGGAAGAGATATTGAACTTCCAGTTCTTCACCTCCCACAACTTATGGCACTTGCACTTGGATGCAGCTTAGAAGAAATTGGCTTAAAAAGAAACGTTACAAAAGCAACACACCTTTATGCATAGCCCCTTGGGCTATGAACAAAGAAAAATTCCTTCAATCTCTTGATTTTTTTTAATCTCATAAATACCCTCATCAATAATTGCTAAAAAATTACTTTTAACAAGTGGCATTATCATTCCAGAGCCATACTTATTATTTTTATAAGGATAAAAAAAGCCATTTTGAAAATTTCCTAATATTGTATTAACTCTCCCTCCTTTTAATTGAAGCGAAACTGCACTTTTTACCTTTTGCAAAGGTAGTGTAAACTTGGCACCCTGTTTTTGAAAAAGTGCCATTTGTCCCAATAACAAAAAAGTAATAATTGCTGCAAGCGGATTACCAGGCAAAGCAATAACTAAAGTATTATCCATTACACCAAGCATAATTGGATGCCCTGGTTTTATTCTAACCCCATGAAAAAGCTCTTTCATTCCATTAGCTAAAAAGGCTTTTTTGGTAAAGTCAGCTTCCCCTAAACTCACTCCACCACTGCTAATAATTACATCATACTCTTTTAAACTTGCAATTGTTGCAATAGCTTCCTCTAAATTATCTTTTAAGTGCCCAATATACTCACTCTCAAATCCCATTTTTTTAAGATACATTTGAATATTGATGGCATTAATATTATAAATCTCATCCTCTTTGGCTTCTTGCCATGGCTCTTTAAGCTCATCTCCACTACTTATTATTGCGATTTTTAATGGTTTAAAAACTTCTATCTCCCAAATACCTTGCGAAGCCAAAAGAGCTATTTTTGCTGCATCTAAAATTTCACCCTTTTGTAAAAGCAATTGCCCTTTTTTAACCTCTTCTCCTTTTTGGCGCAGTGCATTGCCTTTTTTAACCTCTTGATTAATCACTATAAAACCATCTTTTTTGGAACAATTTTCTTTAGGCACAATTGTATCTGCATCACTTGGCACTTTGGCTCCAGTTGTTATTTTATAACACTCATTTTCTTTTAAAATAGGCTCTTGCAAATGACCAGCTAAAACTTGTGCTGCTACTTTTAACTTATTCTTTTGTTCACTAAACTTGATTGCATATCCATCCATTGCCGAATTATCAAAAGAAGGAAGATTTTTAATAGCAATAATATCTTTTGCAAGAACTTTACCTAAGGCTTGATTTAAAGATAATTTTATGATTTTATTAGTTGGTAAAATTGTTTGAATCTTTTGAAGAGCTTCTAAAAAAGAAATAGCCATACTCTTGCCTTTAAAAAATTTTTTATATTTTATCAAAAAAAACTCTTTTTAATAAATTTTTAAGTAAAGATTGCGTAAAATTACGCTCACTTAACTACTGGACAGGTGGGTGAGTGGCTGAAACCACACCCCTGCTAAGGGTGCGTGTCCGAAAGGGCACCGAGGGTTCGAATCCCTCCCTGTCCGCCACTTCTTTAAACTTTAATCAATAAAATTTCATAAAATATAAGTTTATAAGAGTTTAAGAAGTTCATCTTTACTTTTAGCTGTAGCAAAACAAGCTTTGTTAGTGCATACTTGATAGTTGTCATCTAAACTTACTTTTAAAAGTGTATATGGATAGTTCCATTCAATCATTTTAATTTCTTGCAAAAGCTTTTCTTTTGCTTTAATAATAATGTCATCTTTAATCCATCTGATGGCACAATTCGTTAATGTTGGGCGGGAAATTGGTTGACGCATTAGGTTATATGAATTTACCTCTAAGGTTTTAAAAGCAAATTTTTCATAAATTGGCTCAACCAATGATCGAATTGTAAGTAAATTTTCTACCATAATTGCAACTGCAGAAGGAATTGAAGCATCCGTATCTTTTGCAAAATTACTAAACTCATAATTTCCAACTATCCAAAACCCATTTTTATAAAAGCGCTTAATTGCCTCATTAGCTAAATTTGTTGCTTGAATCAAATAGAGCTCATCTAATGTTATTTCATAAAGACTCAAGTTAGCTTTAATCAGCCATGCATAATCTTCTAAAAAGGCTTCAATTTTTGGCTCACTCTCTATTAAAGCACTATGATAAAGCCCTCCTTGCTTACTCATTTTCTCTTCAAGTGCTTTTAAAGTATTTTTAGCTAATTCTAAATAAAACTTATCCTCTTTGCCTAAAACACTTAATGCACAAATCATCATTGCATTATTTGCTGTAATTATTTTTTTATCAATTAATGGATAGTGCTTTTTCTTGCGAAGTTCTTTTAAAATTATTAGAGCTTTTTTTATTTGTTCATCTTCTAAATAGCTAATATCTTTTACTCTTACAAGTGAGCTTCCATAAAAATTACCCTCTATTGTAATTGAAAGCTTTTGTAACAAATCTTCACTTAAACCCTCTTTTTCAAAAGCACTCTTTACCTCATTATAGTCAAAAACAAAATACTCTCCCTCAACCCCATTGCTATCAGCATCACTTGCACTAAAGAAAAGATTATTTTTACTCATCTTTTCAATCATAAAAGAAGCACTCTTTTTAGCCTCTTGCAAATAAGTTTCCTTTTTAAAAAGCCTATAAGCTTTAACCAACACCTCAATCATCAAAGCATTATCATAACTCATCTTTTCAAAGTGAGGCACCAGCCATTTCTCATCAGTGCTATATCTGCAAAATCCACCATCAACTATATCATACATTCCACCTTTTAGCATATTATTCAAAGTATGGGTTACAATTTTTGCTAACTCTTCATCTTTTGTTAATTTAAAAAGATTCATAGCTAAATTAAGCGTATAAGAGTGAGGAAACTTAGGAGCATTTCCAAAACCACCATACTTGGGTTCATATACCTGTTTTATTTGATTTGTGGCAATTTCTATTAAAGCTGAAGTTATTTTGGTAGCTTCAATCTTACTTTTTGGTTTAAGAGCTTCTAATACCTCTTGCCCCTTTTGAATCAACTTATTTGGATCTTTTTGATAAGCTTCGTGCAAAATCTCAAGCAGTTCTAAAAATCCCATCATTCCATATCGTGGTGTATCTGGAATATATGTGGCACTATATACTGGAATAAGCTCTGGTGTTAAAAAGATAGAAAGAGGCCAACCACCAGGCTTTTTATTCATTTTCATAAAAATTTCTTGGAAATGTGCATCAATATCTGGACGCTCTTCTTTATCTACTTTAATACTAATAAAATACTCATTTAAAAACTTTGCTATCTTTTCATTTTCAAAAGACTCTTTCTCCATCACATGGCACCAATGGCAACTACTATACCCTATACTTAAAAAAATAAGCTTATTTTCTCTTTTAGCTGCTTCAAGTGCTTCTTTACCCCATGGATACCAAGCAACAGGATTATCTTTATGTTGCCTTAAATATGGAGACTCTTCATACATTAATCTATTAGCCATTTTTTATCCTTTTATATTATCTTTTATTATATTTCTACAAAAATTATAGATTTATTATGTTATACTTTTTCAAACTTAAAATTAGCAAAAAGGAATCTATCGTGAAAAAAATTTTTTTTCTTTTTATACTCTTTTTTGAACTTATTAGCGCTGGAGGGTTTGGAAATTTTGGAGTAAAACAGCACTTCCTAAGTCCACAAGAAGCTTTTCAAGCAAAAGCAAGCACTACAAAAAAAGGTGTGAAAATCGATATAATTTTAGGTAAAAAGATTCACATTTACAAAGATAAATTAAAGCTCATCCAAACTGCCCCAACTCTAAAAGAGCTTCATCCTACTTTGCCATCTGCAAAAGTAGTTGATAATCAAAAGGTGTATGAAGGTAACATCACTTTTACAATTCCTTACAAAGAGTTTAATAATGCTAAAGAAATAAAACTCACACTAACCTTAAATGGATGTTCAGATAGGGGAATATGTTATTCTCCTCAACATTTTACATTCAACCTCACCCTCCCTCAAAACAAAGCAAAAAACTCTTTAAGCGAAATTACCCACTTAGCCAAAGAGGGTAATAGCAAAGCAATTGTTCATGCACTTCAAAGCAAAGGGGTATTTTTTATTTTGGCTCTTTTTTTTATTGTTGGCTTGCTTTTATCCCTTACTCCTTGCATTTTGCCAATGGTTCCAATTTTAAGCTCAATTATTCTTCAACAAGCTGGCAAAAATCAAGGTGAAATTTCAAAAATGCACTCTTTTATGCTCTCACTCATTTATGTTCTTGCAATGTCACTTATGTATGCAGTAATTGGGGTAGTTGCTGGATTGATGCATTTTGATTTGCAAGCAAATGCCAATAATCCATTAGTTATTATTCCAATTGCGCTTATTTTTATTGCTCTTGCCTTTTCTTTATTTGGATATTTTGAATTGGCACTGCCAAGCTCACTGCAATCAAAACTCAATAACCTAAGCAATAAAGCTCAAGGCAAAGGATACTTTAGCACAGCTGTTATGGGTGCAATTTCAGCTTTGGTTGTAGGAGCTTGCACTGCTCCAGTAATTAGCGGAGCAATTATATTTATCTCAACTACTGGGAATGCCTTGCTTGGTGGCTTGGCACTTTTTGTTATGGGGCTTGGTGCTGGAGCTCCACTGCTTTTAGTTGGACTTGGAGCAAAAAATCTTTTGCCAAAACCAGGCGGCTGGATGGAAAGAGTCTCTCAATTTTTTGGCTTTTTAATGCTTATTATGGCACTTTATGTAGCAAGAGGAATCTTAAATCCTACAACTTTTATGCTTTTATTAAGTATCTTATTAATTGGTGGAGCAATCTTTTTTGGTGTATTTGATGGCAAAGAAGCGCGAGGCTTTAGTGGAGTTTTTAAAGTATTTAACTTTTTAATGCTTCTTTATGCAAGTGCACTTTTTCTTGGCGCAATTAGTGGAGCAAAATCTATTTTTAACCCACTTGAACCCTTTGTTGCAAAACAAGTTCAAATAGCTCCAACAAAAGAGCCTCATGCCAAAAGCTACACTTTAAAAGAGCTTTTAGATGAAATTAAAAACGCCAAAAAGCCTGTTGTTATTGATATTGGCAAAGAAAATTGCGCAGCATGCACTGAGCTTGCAACAATTACTTTTCCAAATAAAAAGGTGCAAAAGGAGCTTAAGCGTTTTAAAGTGATTAAATTAGACATTACAAAATATACAAAAGATGACCAAGCAATTATGAATCATTTTAAAATTTTTGGAGCACCAAATATTTTAATTTTTGATTCTAATGGCACAGCGCTTGAAGATAAATTTATTCAAGGCTTTATTTCGCCAGAGAAATTTTTACAACTTTTACAAAGTGTAAAATAGTATAATTGCGTCAAAAAAATGTAGGATAGATTTAATGGATATAAATGAATTAGTACATAAAGAACAATTAATGGATGAAGAGCTTCAAACCCTGCTTAAAGCAAAAGAAGAAGGCAAAGTTGATTTTATTTTAATCGATGTAAGAGAGCCGTTTGAATATGAAATGGCTCATATTGAGCCAACAGATATGCTTTTGCCAACAAGCCGCTTTCAAGAATGGTTTGACAAGATTCAAAATTTAAAAGATAAAAATATAATACTTTATTGCAGAACAGGAAATAGAAGTTATCAAGTACAACAAATTATGAAACGCTATGGCTTTAAAAATGTTGGCAATTTAACGTATGGCATTGTAGCTTATAGTGGTAAAATTGCTCAAGGTCCATTTGAAAAATAATTCTCTTAACCTCTCTTTTTTGTGCTATAATAAACAAAAAAAGGCACAAAAATGAGAGGGATTTTAAGCGCTTTTTTTATTGGTATTGTCTTTTTTGCAGCAGCTTTGAGTCTTTTTGCTTTTAAACAAGCTCTTTTAGTTGGAATAATTGCTTTTTTGGTAACGCTTTGGACTAACGGTGCAATTGCGCTTGGAGTTGTTTCGCTTTTACCTCTTATTTTATTTCCAGCTTTGCATATCTTAACGCTTAAAGAAGTTGCTCCTAATTATTCAAAAGGTATTATTTTTCTTTTTTTAGGTGGATTTATGATTGCAATTGCTATTGCTAAAACCAATTTACATAAATACTTTAGCTATAAGCTCTTATCGCTTTTTCCAAATACTCCAAGAGGGATAATCTATTCTTTAACTATCACTTCAGCACTTTTAAGCTCCATTTTAAGCAATACAACAATTACACTTATGCTTATGCCAATAGGTCTTTTTTTAACACAAAACACAAAATTAAAAGTTCGCTTTCTCCTTGCCATTGCGTATGGAGCAAGTATTGGAGGCATTATTACTCCAATTGGAACACCACCAAATATGCTTTTACTTGGCTTTTTAGATGATCACAATATTGTATCTCCTACTTTTGGAGAGTGGATGATAAAAGTAGCCCCAGTTGCTCTTTTGATGCTAATAAGTGTGCCTTTTATTCTATCACTTGCGGTTAAAAAAGAAAAAATTGAAAAACTTCAAGAAACAATAGAGCTAAATAGCACACAAAAAAGGCTTCTTTGGATTTTAGGCTCTTTAGTGCTTCTATTACTTATTAATACGCCAATTAAACCTTACTATAATGGACTTGGCTTAAATGAAAAACTTATCTTACTCTCTTATGGACTTTTGATGTTTATGCCCAAAATTGGATTTTTAGAATGGGAAGATAGTAAAGAGATTCCTTATGAAATTGTCTTTTTATTTGGAGCTGGATTTAGCATTGCCAAAGCCTTTGCAAAAACACATCTTGCAGCTGAAATTGCCAATCAACTTGCCTTTATTACCCATTTACCACTATTTTGGATACTCTTTTTTATTGCTTTATTTGTTAGTTTTACAACTGAAATTACCAGCAATACAGCTTTAACTGCCATTGCTTTGCCAATTTTTTATGAATTTGCCAAAAATATGGGTGATAATGCACTCGCAGTTATGATGGTTACAGCAATTGCTGCAAGTTATGCTTTTATGCTTCCAATTGCAACGCCACCAAATGCAATTGTTATGAGTAGCCGTGTTATCAAAGTAAAAGAGATGGCAAAAGTGGGATTTTTTGCCAATATGTTAGGTGTAATTTATCTTAGCCTTGTGGCATACTTTTTTTGGACAAGCTAAACAAAACTTAGCTATAATATGCCCAAAAAAGGCTTATGATGCATGGATTTTATAAAATTGCAGCAATTGCACCAAAGCTTTTTTTAGCCAATTGCCAAGAAAATGCTAAAGAAATTATAACGCTTGCTAAAGAGGCAAATAAAAAAAATGCCACAATTGCTCTTTTTCCAGAACTTTCTTTAATTGGATATGGTATTGGAGATCTATTTTTTCAAAGCCATATCTATAATGAAGAGCTTAAAGCGCTTAAATTAATTTTACAAGAGAGTAAAAATATAGATATCATTATTATTCTTGGCATTGCCCTAAAAGAAGCAAACAAACTTTACAACTGTGCTGCTATTATACAAAAAGGAAAAATCTTAGGCATTGTGCCAAAAAGCTATATTCCAAATAAACAAGAGTTTTATGAACTCAGACATTTTGTAAGCGGCAAAGAGATAAAAAATAAAACCATTTTTTTGCTTAATCAAGAAGTTCCTTTTGGCACAGATTTACTCTTTCAAAAAGATTTGCTTTGCTTTGGTGTAGAAATTTGTGAAGATTTATGGGCAACAACTCCTCCAAGCAATGCTTTGGCTGAATCTGGAGCCAATTTAATTTTAAATTTAAGTGCAAGTAATGAAATTATTGGAAAAGGTGAATATCGAAGTGAGCTTGTTCGAACGCAAAGTGCAAGACTCATTTGCGCTTATGCATATGCTTCAAGCTCTTTGGGTGAGAGTGGAAGCGATACAATTTTTAGTGGCGATTTAATTATTAGTGAGTATGGTCAAATTGTTGCAAGAGATGAAAAGTTAAGCTTTGAGAGTAAAATTATTTATGGCGAAGTTGATTTAGAGCGCGTTAGCAATTTACGACTTATTGATAGCAGTTTTAATCAAGCACCAAAGCATAATATAAGAACTATTCCACTATCAAAAATAAATACTCCAAATTCAATAAATCGTTTTATTGATCCACATCCTTTTGTACCAAAAGATAAAAGCAAAAGAGCTAAACGATGCGAAGAGATTACCAATATTCAAGCTTATGCTCTTATTCGAAGAATGAAGCAAGCCAATATTAAAAAGGCTATTATTGGAATAAGTGGGGGGCTTGATTCTACTTTGGCTTTGCTTAGCACCCACAAAGCTTTTACAATAGCTAATTGGGATTATAAAGAGATTATTGCAATAACAATGCCAGGTTTTGGCACAACAAATAGAACCTATCAAAATGCTTTAGCACTTTGTAAAAAACTTGGCGTAACTTTACAAGAAGTTTCAATTAAAGATTTATCGCTTAGTATGTTTGAAGCTATCAAGCATGATCCAAATATTCATGATGTAACCTATGAAAATGTGCAAGCGCGTGCTCGAACTGCTATTTTAATGAATACAGCCAATAAAGAAAATGGTCTTGTTATTGGAACGGGAGATTTAAGCGAAATTGCTCTTGGGTGGAGCACCTATAATGGTGATCATATGAGTATGTATGGGCTAAATAGCGGTATTCCAAAAACGTTGGTTCGCTACATTATTGAGTATTTTGCAAAAACAAGCAACGAAATTAGCCAAGTCTTAACTGATATTTTAAACACTCCTGTTAGTCCAGAACTTTTACCTAATAAAGATGATACAATCACTCAAGTTACCGAAGATATCATTGGTCCATATGAGTTGCATGACTTCTTTTTATACCACTTTGTGCGCCATGGCTTTAGCCCCAAAAAGATACTCTTTTTAGCAACTTTGGCTTTTTCTCATTATGATGAAACAACAATAAAAAAATGGCTTAAAGTTTTTATTAAGCGCTTTTTTACCCAACAATTTAAACGAAATTGTATGCCAGATGGTGTAATGGTGGGAACTATAAGTCTTAGCCCAAGAGCCAATTGGCGCATGCCAAGTGATGCAAACTTTCAAAGTTTTTTAAAGGAGCTTGAATGAGTAATTACATTAGTATTAAAGAGTATGCCTTAAAGCATAAAATTAGTATCTTTCAAGCTGTTAAATTAGCAAAAAGTGGCAAAGTTGAGACAAAAACCAAAATCATTGATGGCAAAGAAAAAGTTTTTATTAAAGATGATACAATCCAAGAAAGCAAAGAAACAAAAACTCAAAATCAAGAAAGTAGTAAAAAAACAATTACTCCAGAATTAATTTATGAAGAACTTTTAAATATTAAAAATGAATTAAATCAAATTAAAATTATTTTGGAAAAACTAACAATTTAATGCGATGTAATCTTACACCGCATAATAAGTAGCATCTTTATGATGCACTACTAAAGCTGTGGTACTTTGTTCAGGATGAATTTGAAATGTCTCACTTAGCGTTATTCCAAACTCTTCAGGCTTTAATAAATCAAAAATAATTTTATTTTGCTCCAAATCAGGACAAGCTGGATAACCAAAAGAGTATCTTGCCCCTTGATAACGGCGCATTCTAACATCTCTTAAGGTTGCCTTTTCATCTTCTTTTAAAATATTTAAATCCATTCTAATTTGCTTATGCACCACCTCAGCTAAAGCCTCAGCAAGCTCAACAGAAAAGCCATGAATCATATTATATTCCAAATATTTCCCAGCATCATAAAGCTCTTTTTCATATTTTGAAAATTTTTCTCCAGCACTCACACAAGTTAAAGCTACCACATCGTGTCTATCGTGTCTAAAAAAATCTGAGAGTGCTCGATGAGGCTTACGACGCTGTCTTGGAAATGTAAATTTTGCAATAGCTCTTTCTTTTACCTTTTCAAAAGCTTCTCTTGACGCATTTTCATCAATATTCCACCCCTCATCTTCACTAAACAAATAGAGCTCTTGATCATTACTACGGCATGGATAATATCCATAAATAATAGTTGGCTCAAACAAATCTTTTTGAATAATCTCTTGCTTAATACGCTCATATTCAGGGTAAACTTTTTCTTCTAAAAGTTTTTGATACTCCTCTTTTGTCATTTTACCACGTTTATATCCCCAATGCATCTTAATAACACTTTTTTTATTAACCCATTCAAATACAATATTGATATCAATATCTTTTTTTTGCAATACACGTCTTCCCCAAAAAGGAGGGGTTGGAATTGGAACTTTTGGAGGCATCTTAATTTGTTCAAATGGCGGTATAACTATCTTTTTTTCCTCTTTCTTTTGAACAACTTCTCCATCGCTTCCTAAATTCGTATCAAGTTTTGCATCTGGATTTGTCTCTTTTTCTTTAAGCCACTGCTCAATTCTACTCATTGCAATAACACCATCAAAAGCATCACGACAATAAAAAATAGGTCCTTTATAAATTGGGCGGCAAAATTCATCAACAAAGCTTTTTGTAAGAGCCGCTCCCCCAAGTAAAACCGGAACATCAATTCCCATTTTTGCCATCTCTTCAAGATTTTCTCTCATAATAGCAGTAGATTTAACCAAAAGTCCACTCATTCCAATTGCATGGGCATTATGCTCTTTATAAGCTTTTAGAAATGTTTCAAGCTCTGTTTTAATTCCAACATTAATCACCTTAAAACCATTATTTGTCAAAATAATATCTACTAAATTTTTCCCAACATCATGCACATCCCCTTTAACGGTTCCAAGCACCAAAGTAGTATCTGATGCTTTTTCTTTTTTTGTTAAATATGGATTGAGATAATCAACAGTTGCTTTCATTGTTTCAGCACTTTGCAAAACAAAAGGAAGCTGCATTTTTCCTTCGCCAAAAAGCTCTCCAACTACTTTCATTGCATCAATTAAAATCTCATTAACAATTTTATCTGGCGAAATTTCGTGACGCGCTTTTTCCACCAAAGGAATCATTCGCTCTTTATCACCATCCATCAAAAGCTTTTTGATTTTCTCTTCGGTTGAAAGAGCTTCAAATGCTTCATCAGTTGCACTATCTTCTACCTTTTTTTCCGAAAAATGTTCAATAAATTTAAAAAGAGAATTATCATCTGGATGAAAAAGCAACTCTTCACAAATTGCTCTATCTTCTTGACTAATTTTTTCTATTGGAATGATATGTTTTACATTAATAATTACAGCACTCAAACCTGCTTCAACACAATGGTGCAAAAAGACTGAGTTAAGATATCTTCTTGCATGTGGTTGTAAACCAAACGAAATATTTGAAAGCCCTAAAATTGTTCCAACTTCAGGATGACGTTTACGAATCTCTCTAATTGCTTCAATTGTCTCAATTGCAGCGTCTCGATATTCCAAATCGCCTGAGCCAACAGTAAAAGTTAAAACATCAAAGAGCAAATTGCTTGGATTTATTCCATGAATTTTAGTAGCCATCTCATACATTCGCTCAGCAACTGCTACTTTTTGCTCTTTAGTTTTTGCCATTCCATTTTCATCAATTGTCAAACAAACAAGTGCAGCACCAAACTTTTTTGCCAAATGACAAATTGCATGAAACTTCTCTTCTCCATCTTCTAAATTGGTTGAATTGATAATTGGCTTCCCACCAATGCATTTAAGAGCCGTTTCAATGGTATTTACACGTGTTGCATCTGGCATTAGAGGCAAAACAATCTTTTCGTTATAAAGCTGCATTACTGCTTTCATATCTTTTGCCCCATCGCGTCCTGCAAACTCAACATTTACATCTAAACAATGCGCTCCACTTCGAACCTGCTCTTGTGCAACGCTTAATGTTCCTTCATAATCAGAATTTAAAATAAGCTCGCGAAAAGCTTTTGAACCGGTGGCGTTACTTCGCTCACCAACAAGCAGTGGTGCTGGCTCTTGAAAAAGCTCAACGCTATTAAAAAGCGAAGCAATACTTGGCTTTATCTTTCCTTTTGGCGGTTTTGGCTTGATACCTTGTACGGCTTTGTGTAACTCCCAAATATGCTGAGGAGTTGTTCCACAACATCCACCTAAAAAGCATACCCCATCATATTGTGTAAATGCAACTTGCTTTTGACTAAATTCTTGAGGACCCATGGGATAATAGGTATAACCGCCTCTATTTTGTGGCAAACCAGCATTTGAATGAATCGAAATTGGAAACTTACAAAGCTTTGAGAGTACTTTTAAATGCTTTTCTACCTGATCTGGTCCAGTTCCACAGTTAAATCCAAGCGATAAAATATCAAATGGCTCTAATATTGTTACAATTGTCTCTGCATCAGTTCCAATAAGCATTGTTCCACTAAGCTCAATTGTAACAGAAACCATAATAGGAAGTTTAACGCCTCGCTCTTTGTTAGCCGCTTCACAAGCATGAATTGCCGCTTTTATTTGGAGTGGGTCTTGGCAAGTCTCAAGTAAAAAAACATCACATCCTCCATCAATAAGTCCTAAAGCCGTCTCTTTATAGCCGCTAAACATCTCATCATAATCGATATGTCCAAGACTTGGAAGTTTGGTTCCTGGTCCAATTGAGCCTAAAACAAAACGGGGTTTTTCTTTTGTTGAATATTTATCACAAATTTCTTTGACAATTGCAGCACCCTTTTTAGCAAGCTCATAACTTCGATGCGCCAAACCATACTCATCTAAAACCCAAGGCATTGCGCCAAAGGTATTTGTTTTAATTAAATCAGCTCCAGCTTTTGCATAAGCATTATGAATTTTTCGCATTATTTCAGGTGCAGTCGCATTTAAAAGCTCGTTACACCCTTCTTGTAAATTGCCATTTTCATCAAGCCACGCCTCTTTGGGTATTTTTTGAGCTTGAATTTGCGTTCCCGTTGCTCCATCTATGACTAAAATACGCTCTTTAATTAATGACAAAATCTTTTCTTTGATACTCAACATTTTTACCTTTAAATGCTAATTTTCTTCACCAAATTGTAGCAAAAAGTTTTGTTTTTTTCGATAATAAGCAAAATAGAAAAACTTTTATGTACAATTGCTCTTATGAAATATCTAAAAGGTTTTACAAAAAGATACTTTTGCTTAGCTGTTATTGCTATGTATTCAACGCTTTATAAGCTGTGTTGGATAGATAGCAACTTAAAATACCACAAAATTGCTTTTACTTTTGAAGAGCGCAAAACCTCTCCGCCTTCTTTCTTTGCAACTGCTTAATAAATTCATTCTTACTTAAATTAATTTTATCAAAATAACAAATTTACAACAAAGGATTACTATGAAAAAATTAAGTATTATTGCAGTTTTATCTCTTATAAGTTCAGCTTTTGCAAGCGAAAATTTAGGTGAAATTATTGTAACATCCGCTTCTAAAGAGCCTCAAAAAATTAAAGAAATCACCCAAAGTGTAACTGTAATCACCAAAGAAGAGATTGAAGAAAAAGGTTATCAAAGTATTCCAGAAATTTTGAGCCATATTCCTGGTTTTAACGCAAGCTATTATGGAGGATATGGTCAACCAATTTCTGTTTTTGTTCGCGGTTTAAGCAGTGAAAATTTACTTGTTTTGCTCAATGGTATCCCTCTTACTGACTATACTCAGCCATCAGCTTCTGGAGCTTTAGAACAAATTCCAATTGACTTAGTTGAAAAAATTGAAGTTATAAAAGGTGGTCAAAGCGGTATCTGGGGAGCAAGTGCCGCTGCAGGAACTATTAATATTATTACAAAAGATGGCAATATCAATAAAAGTTCTCTTTTTGTAAAATATGGTAGTTACGCAACGAAAAATATTGGAATTGATTTCGCACGCAAATTTAACAAACACAATATTGCTCTTGGTCTTGCATGGTTAGATACACACAGTTTTTCAGCTATGGCTCCAAAAAACGCAGAAAATGACGGCTATAAATATATAACTTCTTACTTTAAAGGAAATTTTCAAATTAATAATTTTAATAGCTTAGAACTTTTTTGGCATTATGGTAACAATAAATATGATTATGATGGTTTTAATGCTAACGACAAAAATTCAAATGGAAAAAGAAAAGAAAACATTTATAGTATAAGTCACCATTTTGCAAAAGGCGCATTAACTATTGATACAAAACTTTCTTATGTAAAAATGGAAAGAAAATATTTGAACAAAAAGAAACAAACAGGTAATTACATAGGTAAAAATACTCTTTTTTCAATTACAGCTAATTATAAATTCAGCAATAAAAATAGTATTACTTTTGGAGGAGAATTTAACAAAAATAAAGCCATTTCAAATAGTATCTATACAGGTTATGAAAAAGCTACTTTAAAAAATTATGCTGCATTTGCTTTTTACACCCATACTATTGATTCAATTCTTGGTGCAGATACTACTTTTAATCTTGCTTTGCGCTATGACAATTTTAACAAATTTAAAAACAAATTTACCTATCGATTTGGTATCAAAAGAGAATGCAATGCAATTGAGGGACTACATAGTGCTTTTAATATCTATACAGGCTATAAAGCACCAAGTATTTATCAATTTTTACATGCTCCAAATGGACTTAAACCAGAAAGTTTAAAAGGATATGATATTACTATTGGGTATAAAAACTATATCAACCTTACTTATTTCCATGAAAAAATCAAAGATAAAATTTACTCAGTCTATTATCCAAAACTTTATAAATCAGACTTCTTTAACGGAACTAAAAGCATAAAAAGAGAAGGAATAGAATTACAAACGCAATATGCATTTAATAATGGTTTTGTAATTGGAGCAAACTGGACACATCTTTTTAATTTCAAAGATACTAAAGGAAAAATAGCCCAAAAAGTACCACAAAATACAGCTTCTCTTTTTATAGATTATTACTTTAATGAAACAACTCATATTGGCTTGAGTGCAAATTATGTAGGAAAAAGAAAAGATAAAGATTACTTAACTTATCCTATACAAGAAGTAACCCTAAAAAGCTATACTACTTTTGATTTAACTTATAACACAACAATCAAAAATAATTTAAAGTTTAGCTTTACAATTAAAAATATTTTTGACAAAAAATATGAAACTGTTAAAAATTACTCTGTTGAGGGAAGAAGTATCTATGCTAAGTTAGAGTATAAGTTTTAGGGAGTAAAGAGTGATTAGTGATTAGTAAATAGTAATTAGTGAAGAGTAATTAGTAATTGGTATTTTGGTAAAAAAAGTGCATGGGCAAAGATAAAACTTTGCCCCATCCCAATAGCTACAAAAACAATATCTATTAGCTTTGAGCTTAATAAAAGGTCAAAAATGTTAACACTAAATCCTATTTGGTATCTTCGTTATAAATTTTTAAATTCACTCTTTTTAGGTTTGAGTGTTGGAGCAGTTTTTACCATTTATGCACCCCTAAAACCTTCAATTTATTCTCTTGGAGGCATAGCCTTAGCTCTTGGAATGCTTTTTATTGCCAGGCTTTATGATAAGATTTTAAATATTAAGTGGTTTTTTAAAATTTCTCTTTTTGTAGAAGTGGTGCTTTTAGTTATTATGATTATCTTTTTACTCCACCCCTATACTTACCAAAGTGCTTTAATTGTTTATATTGGATATCAAATTACCTTTATGTTTGGCTCATATTTAGTTCGAGCTGAAACTCTTATTGCAAAAAATGACGAATTTTTAAGTAATATCGATACTGCAAAGCAACTTGGCTACTTAATTGGAATGGGAGTTGCTTTTATTTTTTATAAACTCTTAGAACACTTTGGCATTAGCAAAAATCAAGATAAGGTATATGATTTGCACTATCTTTTAATTATAGTTGAACTTGCAATAATCTTTTCAATTTTCAAAAGCTTTCAAAAAGAAAAATAGCACTACTTATACCAAATTAAGATTAAATTTAGTACAATGTAAAAAAGTGTAAGGATTTGACAATGCAATTTAGTAAAAATATTAAACCTATCAGTTATCTCAAATCAAAAACGGCAGAAGTAATAAATAGCGTCAATAAAAATAAGCAGCCAATTATAATAACGCAAAATGGAGAAGCAAAAGCTGTTATTCAAGACATACAAAGTTACGAAAATTTACAAAACTCTTTAGCCTTGCTTAAAATGATTATTCAAAGTGAAGAAGAGATACAAAATCAAAAAATCATTACTCAAGAAAAGATGTTTGAAAATTTAGAAAAGAAACTTTTTGGATAAGATATGAATTATCAAATTATATGGACAAAAAGTGCAGAATTTGATTTAGAAACAATTATAGAATATATCAAAGTTGAAAACATCGAAAAAGCAAAAAGAATATTTTTTGAAATAAAAAATCAATGTAATAATTTATCAACTTTTCCAAAAAGTAAAAGAATCGTTCCAGAGCTTTTACAAATTGGCATTTCAAAATATCGAGAACTAATCTATAAAAGATGGAGAATTATTTATAAAATCGATAAGAATACAATTTTTATCGTTGCAGTAATTGATTCAAGTAGAAACCTTGAAGATATACTTTTTCAAAGATTACTAAAAGATATAAAACCTATCAATTAATAAAAATATATACTCTCTTTCTTCTTTCAAAAAGCAAAAATTAATAAAGTTTTAAGTAGTAAAATATTAATATATAATGTATTTTAAAACAAGTTTGGGAAAATGAGTAATAGCGTCTATTTTGAAACAATTTTATCCTTAATCAATCAAAAAAAATGTCATTGTAATACTATTTTCAAGCGCAAAACCAGACTTATTTTACTTTTAAATAGCTTTATTCCAAAAGAGACATTTGAATCTTTTGATTTTAGCTTCAGAAGAACGGGAATCCATCCTCCACATTTTTAATTTCCATTCATCAAACGATTTTTACTTATTTTATTATTGTTTAAATTACCCTACTTTATTATTAAATTTTTTACAAAAGGATAGATTATGGCTAGTTTTGTTATTGGATTCCCAAGAATTGGTGAAAAAAGAGAATTAAAATTTACTTTAGAAAATTATTGGAGTGGCAAAAGCGATTTTAGCGAGGTTGAACGTGTCGCAAAAAAGCTAAGAAAAAGACATTGGCTCTATCAAAAAGAAGCTGGCATTGATTTAATTAGTGTTAATGATTTTTCACTTTATGATAATATGTTAGATACAGCTATTATGCTTGGAGCAATTCCTAAACGCTTTCAAGGCTTACAAGATGAAGAACTTTATTTTTCTATGGCAAGAGGGAACGACACTGCCGTTGCAATGGAAATGACAAAATGGTTTAATACTAATTACCACTATATTGTTCCAGAGCTTAGCCCTCAAGATACATATAAACTCAATGCAAACAAAATTATTAATGAATATAAAGAGGCAAAAGAGCTTGGAATTACTCCAAAAGTAAATATTATTGGACCAATCACCTTTTTAGCGCTTTCTAAAAGAATCGATCGAGGTGATACATATGAGCTTTTAGGAAAAATTTTACCAATTTATGAAGAGCTTCTAAGTGAAATTGCAAAGCTTGATGATGAAGTTTTTGTGCAAATTGATGAACCACACTTTGTAAGAGATTTAGAAGCCAAAGAGTTAAGCCTTATTAAACCAACATATGAAAAATTAGCAAAGGTAAGCAATAATCTTAAAATTATCGTTGCAACATACTTTGAACACTCAAATGAGGCTAATAAAATCCTTCTTTCAACTCCAATTTATGGTTTGGCACTTGATTTTGTGCATGGAAAAGAGAATATTAACTCAATTGAAGCAATGGCAAAGAGCGAAAAAGTACTTTTTGCTGGAATCGTTGATGGAAGAAATATCTGGATTAATGATATTAAAAAAAGTGTTGAGCTTTTAAATGAAATTGCTACAAAAATTGATAAAGAAAAAATTTATGTTGGAAGCTCTTGCTCGCTTTTACATGTGCCATATAGCTTAGAGTATGAAGAAAAATTAAGTAGCGAAATTAAAAGCTGGCTTAGCTTTGCAAAAGAAAAACTTCTTGAAATTAAAATTATTGAAGAGATCTTTAGAAATGGGCTTGAAAACTTAAATGATGAGCTTACCGCTCTTTTAGAGGCAAACACTCAAGCAAATATTACAAGAAAAAGTGCTCCAATCATTCATGATAAAACTGTGCAAGAGCGACTAAAGAGCAACTTTAAATTAGAGCGTGAAGATAAATTTGAAGAGAGAATCAAAATTCAGCATCAAATGCTTCAATATCCAATCTTACCAACAACAACAATTGGCTCATTCCCTCAAACTCAAGAAATTCGAAAAGCAAGACGCGATTTTAAAAAAGGAGAAATTTCCAAAGAAGAGTATGAAGCAATTATAAAAGCTTATATTGATGATTGTATTGCTTTTCAAGAAGAAGCGGGACTTGATGTATTAGTGCATGGAGAGCCTGAGCGAAATGATATGGTTGAATATTTTGGAGAGCAACTCAAAGGCTTTGCTTTTACACAAAATGGTTGGGTTCAAAGCTATGGAAGCCGCTGTGTTAAACCACCAATTATTTATGGAGATGTAAGTCGTCCAAAAGCTATGACTGTTGATTGGATTACTTATGCTCAAAGCAAAACGAAAAAAATTGTTAAAGGAATGCTCACAGGTCCAGTTACCATTTTAAATTGGTCATTTGTGCGCGATGATATTGAAAGAAGCGAGGTTTCTAAACAAATTGCTTTAGCAATTGCTGATGAAGTAAGCGATTTACAAGAAGCTGGTATTAAAATTATTCAAGTTGATGAAGCAGCCTTTAAAGAGGGCTATCCTTTAAGAAAAAGCAAAATCCCAGAATATGAAAAGTGGGCTGTAAGAGATTTTAAAATTTGTGTAGCTCCAGCAAAGGCTCAAACACAAATTCACACTCATATGTGTTATAGCGAATTTAACGACATAATTAAAACAATTGAGGCAATGGATGCTGATGTTATCTCTATTGAAACAGCAAGAAGTGGCAATGAGCTTTTAAAAGTTTTTGCAAAAGTTGGCTATAAACAAGAAGTAGGTCCTGGAGTTTATGATATTCATTCACCAAGAATTCCAAGCGTTCAAGAGATGGTAGAACAAATTGAAAAACTTCTTGAAGTACTTCCTATTACGCAACTTTGGGTTAATCCAGATTGTGGATTGAAAACTCGAAAATGGGAAGAGGTAAAACCAAGCCTTAAAAATATGGTTCAAGCTGCAAAAATTGTTAGAGAGCGCCATACTATATAAAAAGCACCTATTTTTTGGTGCTTTTTTTTCTTTTTTTTAAACATTTTTGATTATGATTACGAAAAAACAAAGGATTTTATTTTGGACAGTTCTTCCTCCCCCCATAGGCATCATTCAAAATTTGTTCACTTTTTAGCTGATTATAGTGACTTGATTTTAGGAACCATTTTTTCCATTTTAGCTTATTATTTTCATAATTTACACAATTTAGAACTCAGTGCTCTTTCGTTAGCTATTGCAATTGGTGCATTTTCGATGACTGTTGCAGAAATTGCAGAAATCTTGGCTGAGCGTTTAGAAGAGCCTTTTGCAAGCTTAGTTTTAACAATATCTGCAGTTGTTGTTGAAATTGTTTTGCTCTTTATGATTATTGTCCACTCCCCTGAGGCAAAAGAGGGGCTTGAAACAGTAAAAGGTGGAATTATTTCAGCTGTTATTGTTGATATGAATGTTTTACTTGGACTTGCAGTTTTGGTTGGTGGATTAAGCTATAAAGAGCAAGAGCATAACGAAGATACTTCAAGCACTTATACTACAATTTTGCTTGTTGCAACTTCAGCGCTTTTAGTACCAAGCGTTTTAAATTATACCAATGATGCACAAAAGCTCTATCAAGCATCAGTTGTTATTGCTATGCTTTTATTTGTTTTTTATATTTTTATTTTTATTTTTCAAACAAAAACACATCAAGAGTTTTTTAAAGCAACAGCAAAAAGCCGATTTTTTAAACTAAAGAAGAAAAATAATCATAATGAAGAGGATGAAGACTATTTTTTTGATAGGCTTCCAACTATTGCAAACTTTTTTGCTATTTTTCTTTTTATTTTTATCATTGGCTTTTTAGCCGAAAGCTTTGCCCATGATGGCATGATTTTAGCTCAAAAGTATGGCATATCAAATGGACTTGCTGGACTTATAATTGCAATTATTGCAGTAGCCCCTGAAGTTATGACTGCAATTAAAGCTGCGCGTGATGATGAGATTCAAAGAGTAATTAATATTGCAATGGGAGCGTCAACTGTTTCTATTATGCTTACAGTTCCAACTTTAATGCTTTTAGCTCATTTAAATGGAATTAACTTAACACTTAATTTTAACGCATTTCAAGTTGGGGCCTTACTTTTAACGATTATTTTAGCTTGGAAAACAACTGATAATGGAGAGACAAACTATTTTGAAGGAATTTCTCATTTAATGTTTTTTACAGCCTATGCAACAATTGCAACGCTTTATCATTAAGGTGGTATTCCACCTTAATAAAGATTTTTAATTACTTCATTAATAACAATATTTGCACTTTTTAATGCCGTAATTGAATCTTGATTGAGTGAGCCATTTTCTTTTAATACAGGAGTATTCATTAATTTTAAAAACTCATCTAAAATCAAAATCGTTTTTTCTACCTCTAAGCGTGAATTTTTATGCAAATCTTCAATGTTTTGTGGCTGCTCTATAAAAAGCATTCTTTTGATTTTTGCATTTTGCTCTTGCAAAATAATATCATATTTTTTTGTTACAGATTTTACCTTCTCAAGATGTTCTAAAATTGTCTTAATTTGCTCATTTTTCTTCTCTAATTTGGCAATATACTCTTGGCTTTTTTCTTGTAATTTCTTAATCTCTTGTTTATTTTTGAGCGCTTTTAAAAAGGTTACAAATTTATAAACTACAACACCTGCAAGTAAAGACATAGCACCCAAAGCAAGCTCTCCAACCAAAGGTGAAGCTTGAATATGAAAATGCTCTAAATAACTTTGTGCAATTTTTGCAAGATTTTCTTTTTGCATAAATGTAGCTGTATTAAGTGGTAAATTTGCTATTTTTGCCCCATAAATGCCAAGAGCAGATGCCGTTGCTATTGTAGCTAAAGCTCCAGCAAAAAATCCCCCTACTCTTCCTTTGCTTGGCTCATTTATTTGTAAAAGCTCTTCTTTATTCTCATTTGCCACATTAGAAGCAACTTTTCGTAATTCTTGCAAATTATCAACTTTAAGCTCTTTGAGTAAATTTAATGTTTGATTAATGCTGTTTTTTAAAACATTATCTTCTAAATGAATAAGCTCTTCTTCACTTTTTGTAAGCTCATCCATTAAGCGTTCATGCTCTCCATACGCTTTTGCCACCATCTCTTTGAGTTTGGCAACTTCTTCAGCTACTTTTTTCTTCTTTGGCTTTTTTTGAGGCTTAGCTACAGCAGTTTGTTCTTTTACTTCTTGCTCTTTTTTATTCTCTCTTGGCTCTTTATTTTCTTGCTCTTTAGCTTTTTTTTGGGATTCATTTTTTGTTTCTTCCTCTATCTCAACACCCTCAATTGGCTCTTTTGTTTCAATCTCTTCTTTTTCTATTGTAACTACTTTTTCATTTTGAAGCATCTCTTGGCTTTCTTGCTTTTTTTCCATAATAAACTTCCTTCAAATAAAACTTTTGCTAATATAATATCAAAATTTTTCCAAAAATAGAGTAAAGGAAAAACTTGAATCTTATTTTTTATATTTTTATTGCAATTTTAGCCTTAAGTGTTATTGTTTTTTTTCATGAACTTGGGCACTTTTTAGCCGCAAGATTTTTTGGTGTAAAGGTTGAACGATTTAGTATTGGATTTGGCAAAGTATTATTTAAAAAACATTTTGCTGGGACTGAATGGGCTTTTGCTCCAATCTTGCTTGGAGGATATGTTAAACTTAAAGGACAAGATGATTTAAATCCATTAGCAAGAAGCAATGATCCAGATAGTTACAATAGTAAAAAGCCTTGGCAGCGCATTATTATTTTAGCTGCTGGACCAATTGCAAATTTTGTTTTGGCTTTTTTTATCTATTTTGCTTTGGCTTTAAAAGGAGCTCCAGTCTCTATTGCAAGTAACTATTTGCCTCCAATCATTGGAGAACTCGCCAAAAATTCTCCCGCAAAAAAACTTTTACAAAAAAAAGATAAAATTCTTTTTATCAATGGACAAAAAATTCGCTATTGGTATGAAATTGGACAAGTAATAAAAAATACAAAAGAGCCAATAAAATTAACTATCTTAAGAAATGGTAAAAAATTAGAATTAACCCTTAAACCTAAAACAATAACTGCGAAAAATCAATTTAACGAAACGATTAAGCGAAAAATTATTGGTATCTTACCACTTGTAAAGCCTCATCAAATCATTCATTTTAATTTTTTGCAAGCTCTTAAATACGCTTACATCGAAACAAAAAATGCTGCTTTGCTTATTTTCAAAGGAGTTGAAAAAATTAGCACAGGCAAAGTTGATAGCAAAAATATTGGTGGAGCAATTACCATTTTTGATTTAATTATAAAATTTTCTAAACTTGGAATAAGCTATCTTTTATTTATTATGGCGCTTATTTCGGTCAATCTGGGTGTGTTAAACCTTTTGCCAATTCCAGCCTTAGATGGCGGACACATTATGTTTAACCTTTATGAATTAATTACTCAAAGAGCACCAAGCCAAAAGGTATATTACGCTCTTACCATGTTTGGATGGGCATTTTTAATCTTTTTAATGGCTTTTGGAATGTATAATGACATAAACAGAATATGGGGTGGAAAATGATTTTAACAAAACAACAGCTTCAAGACAATTTAGACAAAATTATTTGGGAAATTGAAGAAGCGCGTATCAAAAGAAGTGAGCACTTAATTGTGCAACTTGTTGTTGTAAGTAAATATACAGAAATTGAAAATATTAAAACACTTTATGAGCTTGGGCAAAGAGCCTTTGGCGAAAATTATGTTCAACAACTGGAAGAAAGAGCAAAAGCTTTAGAAGAACTTCCAATTGCATGGCATATGATTGGAAGATTACAAAGTAATAAAATTAATAAATTAATCGATCTTAATCCTATGCTTTTTCAATCACTTGATTCAATCAAACTTGCCAAAGAGCTTGATAAACGCTTAGATGCAAAACAAAAAACACTTAATTGCTTAATGCAAATTAATAGTGCAAAAGAGCCAAGCAAAGCAGGTTTTATGCCAGAAGAAGCAATTGAGCGCTATTTAGAAATTAAAGAGCAATACCCTAATATTAATTTAAAAGGTGTCATGACAATTGGTGCTCACACTGATGATAAAAAGCTCATAACCAAAAGCTTTGAGACAACTTATAAAATTTATGAAGCACTCAAAAAAGAAGGAGCTTCAATTTGCTCAATGGGAATGAGTAACGATTTTACTTTAGCAATTGAGTGTGGCTCTAATATGGTTCGAATTGGAAGAAGGCTTTTTGAGGTCAATGAGTAATCCAAATTTATCCAAACTTAGTGCACCCCAAAAAGTCTTAGTGCATATTTGCTGCTCTGTTGATAGCCACTTTTTCTTGCAAAAGATGCAAAAACTTTTCCCAAAAAGCCAACTTATTGGCTTTTTTTATGATCCAAACATTCATCCATATAGCGAATACTATTTGCGTCTTTTAGATGTCAAAAGAAGTTGTAAAATGCTTAATATTCCTTTAATAGAAGGAGAATATGATTTTGCCAACTGGCTTGAAGTGGTTAAAGGCTATGAAGATGAACCAGAAAAAGGAAAAAGATGCTCAATTTGCTTTGATAGACGCTTTGAAGTGAGTGCTAAAAAAGCAAAAGAGCTTGGATGTGATGCTTTTACCTCAACGCTTTTAACTTCACCTAAAAAATCAATCAAACAACTACAACTTAGTGGTGAAACTTTAGCAAAAAAAGAAGGAATTGCCTTTTTAACATTAGATTTTCGAAAAAATAGTGGTACTCAAGAGCAAAATATTTTAGCAAAGCAAGATAAACTCTATCGCCAAAACTATTGCGGTTGCCTTTTTGCTCTAAGTAAACAGCGCCAAGTTCAAGAGATTTTAGCAGCTGAGCTTATAAGTCCTATAAATAAACAAATTTTGCCAAATTCAATCGAAGAAAAAATTGCTTTATATGAGCAAAGAATCAAGCTTGAAGAGCAAAATATTACTTATGAAATTGTTAAAGAGCGTATTTTAAATTGGCGTTTACTCTATGCAAAAGTAAGCCAAAAAAAAGCAACAATCCCATCGCACATTTTGCCCTACTCTAAACTAAGAAACAACTTTTCACGCGGTAAAATTGAGAAAAAAATCAATAATATCTACTATTTTAACCGTGATGAGATAAAATTTATTACCCTCTCAACTTACAATCAATTGATGCAAACAAATTACGCAACAATTAAAGAGCTCTATTTTAATCCACCACCCTTTCAAAAAGAGCTTGAGCTTAGAGTAAAGCTTTTGCAAAATCCTTTTGATTTAAGTGCAATAATTGTAATAGAAAAAGAACCTAATGGAAAATATGAAATTATCTTAGAAATTAAAACCTATGAAGATGTTCAAGAAAAACTTTTAATTATTTCATAAAAATTAAGCCTTTAATGAAATTTTGATACAATATACAAAAATTATTAAAGGCAAAGGACAATATGGTATACAATGTAGTTGATATTCAAAAAATTCTTCCACATCGCTATCCTTTTTTATTGGTTGATCGAATCACAAAGATTGAACCTGGTAAATTTGTAGAAGGCTATAAAAATGTCTCAATTTCAGAACCTGTGTTTGAAGGACATTTTCCAGGCCACCCAATCTACCCAGGAGTTATGATTATTGAAGGAATGGCACAAGCTGGTGGAGTTTTGGCATTTGAGAGTGCTTCAAAAGAGGAACAAGATGCTGCAAAAGATAAAGTAGTTTATTTTATGAGTATTGATAAAGCAAAATTTAGAAACCCAGTCGTTCCTGGCGATAGACTTGTTTATCGTTTAAATGTAATTCGACACAGAGGTAAAGTTTGGCATTTAGATGCAAAAGCCTATGTAGATGAAAATTTAGTAGCTGAGGCTGAACTTAAAGCAATGATTGTGGATAAATAATGATTCATCCAACTGCAATTATAGAAGAAGGGGCCAAAATTGGCAAAAATGTCTCAATTGGTCCATATAGTTTTATTGGGAAAAATGTTGAAATTGGAAATAATTGCCAAATTAGCTCTCACACAAGAATAGAAGGCTACACAACAATTGGTGAAAATAATCAAATATTTTCACATGCAGTTATTGGCTCTATCCCACAAGATTTAAAATATCAAGGTGAAAAAAGCTATCTTATTATTGGGAATAATAATAAAATTAGAGAGTTTACTCTTATTAATCCAGGAACCAAAGGTGGCGGCGGAGTTACAAAAATAGGAGATAATAATCTTTTAATGGGTTACGTGCATATTGCTCATGATGTCATTATTGGGAATAATTGTATTTTGGCAAATGCTGCCACCCTTGCTGGACATGTTATTTTAGGCGATGGCGTCGTAATTGGGGGACTAACTCCAGTGCATCAATTTGTTAAAATAGGAGATTTAGCCATGATTGCAGGAGCAAGCGCCTTAAGCCAAGATGTCCCGCCTTATTGCTTAGCTGAAGGCAATCGCGCCTATCTAAGAGGCCTTAATTTAACAGGCCTTAGACGCAAATTGCAAAACAAAGCTGATATTGATGCAATTAAAAAAGCATATAAAGAGCTTTTTAGTGGGAAAAAACCCTATAAAGAGGTTGCAAAAGAGTTATTAGAAAAAGAAGATAATAGCTATGTAAGAAACATGGCACAATTTATTTTGGAATCTACACGTGGGATTCCTTTTAAAAGGAGTGAAAGTTTATGAGACATTGTAGTTTTTGTGGAATAAAAGAAAATCCAAACATTGCTTTTATAGGCGGAAAAGAAGAAGGTATTTACATTTGCGAAAATTGTGTCGTATCAGCTTATAAAATTTTATATGGCGATGTAAATATTGAAAGTGAAAATGAAGAGTTAGAACTTCGCGAACTTACACCAAAAGAGTTAAAAGCCTTTTTAGACAACTATGTAATTGGTCAAGAAGAAGCAAAAAAAACTTTAAGTGTTGCTGTTTATAACCACTATAAAAGAATTTTGCGAAATACAAATGATATTGATACCGAAATTGCAAAATCAAACATCTTACTTATTGGACCAACAGGAAGTGGAAAAACGCTTTTGGCTCAATCCATTGCAAAATATTTAGACGTGCCAATTGCAATTGCAGATGCTACAACTTTAACAGAGGCTGGATATGTTGGAGAAGATGTAGAAAACATTTTGGTAAAACTTTTGCAAGCAGCTGATGGTGATATAAAAAAGGCTGAAAAAGGAATCGTTTTTATTGACGAAATTGATAAAATTGCAAGAGCGGGAGAAAATCGCTCCATAACAAGAGACGTTTCAGGTGAAGGGGTTCAGCAAGCTCTCTTAAAAATCATTGAAGGCTCTATCGTAAACGTTCCGCCAAAAGGTGGGAGAAAACATCCAAATCAAGAATTTATTCAAATTGATACAAGCAATATCTTATTTATTTGCGGCGGTGCTTTTGATGGATTAGCTGAAATTATTGAGCGAAGAATTGGAGGCAATACTCTTGGCTTTGGCCACAAAAAACGAACCAAAAAAGAAAATGAAAATATTCTTTCTTTGGTTGAACCAGATGATTTAGTAAAATTTGGGATGATTCCAGAACTTATTGGAAGACTTCATGTTATTGCCACACTGAAAAAACATACAATTGAAGATATGGTTCGCATCTTAGTTGAACCAAAAAATGCTTTAGTAAAACAATATCAAGCACTTTTTGAACTTGACGATGTAAAACTCACTTTTGAAGAAGAAGCACTAAAAGCTATCGCAAAAAAAGCACTTCAAAGAGAAACAGGAGCAAGAGGGCTTCGAAGTATTTTAGAAGAAATTTTGCTTGATATTATGTATCAGCTTCCTGAACTCAAAGGATATGAAGTTATAATTACAAAAGATGTTGTCGAAAAAAACGAGAAACCTCTTTTTGTAAAAATGAAACAAAGTGCATAAAGGATTGGCAGTGAATTTTTTTAGGAGACTTTTTGGCTTTTTATCTAAAGATTTAGCAATCGATCTTGGAACCGCAAATACTTTGGTTATGGCAAAAGGAGAAGAAAACGTCATCATTAATGAACCATCCGTTGTTGCAGTCAAAGTAAACAAATTTGGTCAAGAAGAGATTTTGGCAGTTGGACATGAGGCAAAAGATATGCTTGGAAAAACTCCAGCTTCTATCAAAGCTATTCGCCCATTAAAAGATGGTGTAATTGCTGATTTTCATGCAGCTGAAATGATGATAGAGGAGTTTATCAAAAAAATTAATGGTGGAAAACGCATCTCTTCTCCAAGAGTCATAATTTGTGTTCCTTTTGGTTTAACACAAGTTGAGCGTAAAGCAGTAAAAGAATCAGCTCTTAATGCTGGAGCAAGAAGCGTTTATTTAATCGAAGAGCCAATGGCTGCTGCCATTGGGGCAGGACTTGACGTTCGAGCGCCAGAAGGAAATTTAGTTGTTGATATTGGTGGCGGAACTACCGAAATTGGAGTAACTTCTCTTGGTGGACTTGTAATTAGTAAATCAATTAGAGTTGCAGGCGATAAAATGGATGCTGCAATTGCAGATTATGTTAAGAAAAAATTTAATCTTTTAATAGGTGAGCGAGTTGCAGAAAATTTAAAAATCGAAATTGGAACTGCAGTTAAACTTGAGGAACCTCTAAAAACCCTTGTAAAAGGGCGTAACGCTTTAGATGGTAGCTTAACTTCCAAAGAAATTACAAGCGAAGATATCCGCGAAGCTATCTCTGAACCACTAAGCCAAATCGTAGAAGCACTAAAAAGTGTCTTAGAGCAAACACCACCAGAGCTTGCTGGTGACATCGTAGAAAATGGTATCGTTTTAACGGGTGGTGGAGCACTTATTAGAGGAATTGACAAATATATTGCACAAATTGTTGAACTTCCAGTTTACATCGCGGACAATCCACTTTTAGCCGTTGCAAAAGGAACAAAAGAAGCTTTAGATC
>JALVTH010000016.1 GCA_027036015.1 Campylobacteraceae bacterium | reverse complement strand
TTTTATTATAGCAGAAATTCAAGAAATGGGTATTTTGTTAATGATTTGTTATTAAACAAATGATATAATTTATAGTGTATGAAAAATTAATAAAAAGCAAAATAAAGGATAAAATCGCATGTTTAAAAGATTATATATAATTTTATTAAGTAGTGGATTATTACTGGCTACTCCTACGATGAAAACTTTTCATCATTCCAATAAAAAAACTCAAACAACTCAAAAGATAAAAAAATCAAAAGAGAAGAAATATATTACTTATAAAGTTCAAATTGGAGATACCCTCTTTTCAATTGCAAGAAAATTTAAAGTAACACTTGGAGATTTACAAAAAGCAAATAAACTCACTTCCCTAACACTTATTCATCCAGGAGATGAACTAAAAATTCCAAACAAAAACTTTATAGAAGAAGCAAAAAAAGCCGTAGCAGAGAATAAAAAAACGGTTTATCGCGTTAAAAAAGGAGATACACTCTATTCAATTGCAAGAAAGTTTAAAATGAAAATTGCCGATTTAAAGAAATTAAATAAATTTAAATCAAACTTAATCATTCCTGATCAAGAAATTAACGTTTATGCTCCAAAAGAGGTTTTAGCTCAACGAAAAATCGTTACTAAACATATTGTTAGTAAAGGTGATACACTTTGGTCAATTGCTAAAAAATATGGCTTAAGTGTTAAAGATATAAAACTTTTGAATCCAAAAGTTCGATATAAAAGATTAAAAGCTGGGATGATTTTAAGCGTTTCTAAAAAGCGCTTAGAAAAATTAAAAAAATTAGCCAAAGAAAGAAAAAAACGCTTAAATGGCATGCTTGCTAAATATAGAAGCAAATATAGAAACGATAGCGGTAACCAAAAAATTGTACGCTATGCAAAACGCTTTTTAGGAACTCCATATGTTTGGGGGGCATCAAGTGGATATGCTTTTGATTGCTCCGGCTTTACCCAATATGTTTTTAAACACGTCAAACACAAACTCATTCCAAGAATCTCAAGACGTCAAGCTTATTATGGAATGTATGTTCCAAGAAGCCGCCTTATTGGTGGAGATTTAGTCTTTTTTGATACCCATACTCCAAGAAGATGGTATGTTAATCACGTAGGAATTTACATTGGAAACCACTATTTTATTCATGCAAGTAGTGCAAAACACAGAGTAGTCATTACAAGCTTAAATAAACCATTTTATTCTCAACGCTTTATGTGGGGTAGACGCATTAACTAAACTTCCCCTTTAGCTTGTAAATTTTATTTTCAAAACTCTATTTTTTTCAAATATTTAATCTTTCCTTGTGTATGATTATAGAAAATTTCTCAATAGGATAGCAAATGAAAAAACTCCTAAAACTTGGCTCCGTGCTTTTTTTAAGTAGCACTTTTGCTTTTGCTACAATTCAAGAGACAAATGCACCAAAAAATGAAAACTCTCAAGAAAAAAAAGTTATTAATAGAACTTGGATTGGTCAAAAAAGTCTCTCCCCTTTAGCAAAAGAACTGATAAATCAATTAAAATCGGATAAAACCATAAGTTATGATCTTCCCTTTTTTAAACTCTATAAAAAAGTCTTAAAAGAAATTAATGCAAAAAAGTTTGATGCTAAATTAAATAGCGATATCAATAAGCTCTATTTTGCTTATATGAATTACTTAATCAAAGGTGGTATAGATTGGAAAGCCTTTCAAAAAGATTTACAAAAACTCATTAAAAAGTATGACTATAAAACAGGATGGGAGACTTTTCCACCACCATATTCAGCTAAAGCCATTTTAAAAAATGCAAAGCTTTCAGGCACCTTTGGAAATATTTTTGAAAAAGTAGAACCAACTCGTTTTAAATATCAACAATTAAAGAAATATCTTATTAAATACATTCAAATTAGAAATAATGGCGGATGGAAAACTCCAGGAAAAATTCCAACGCTTAGAGTGGGTAATATAAATCCTAAAATACCAATTATTCGAAAACGGCTAAAAATCGTTGGCGATTTAGGCAATTGTGTTGATAATATGGATTCAACACTTTATGATAGTTGCACAGCAAAAGCGATAAAACGTTTTCGAATCCGCCATGGACTTAAACCCTCTACTATTATAGATAGAGCCACAAGAATTGAGCTTAATCGCCCTGTCTCTTATTATATAAGAAAAATGCGCCTCAATCTTGATAGAATCAAATGGAGCAATCGAAAAGAAGCAAAGGTTAGAATTGAGCTTAACATCCCAGCATTTCGGCTTTATCTTTATGATGGCAAAGATTTAGTAACAACAATGCGTGTCGTTACTGGCAAACCAAACCATCCAACTCCAGTTTTTAGCGATGTTATGACAACAATAGTAATAAATCCTTATTGGCGTATACCTGAAAGTATTGTAAAAAAAGAGATGATTAAACACTTAATTAAAGATCCACACTATTATGAACGCCAAGGAAAGTTTCTTTATAAAGGATGGGGTCCAAATTCACAAAGAATTGATCCTGCAACCGTTGATTGGGCACAATATAAAGATAATAAAAAGCATATTCCATATCACTTTTTGCAAAATCCAGGCTTTAAAAACGCTCTTGGAAAAATAAAATTTTTATTCCCTAACAAATACTCAGTCTATATCCATGATACACCTTCAAAAAGACTTTTTTTTAGAAGTGTAAGAGCCTTTAGTCATGGCTGTATGAGAATTCAAAAACCAAGAGAGCTACTTGAAGCGTTAGCAATTTATAACAAAAACCTCAATGTCCCTAAAATTATAAAACAATTAGGTACAAGTGAAAATAAACAAATTCCATTACAAAAAAGAATTCCAATAGATATTACCTATTTTACTGCTTTTGTTGATGATTATGGCAATTTGCACTTTAGAAAAGATATTTATGGGTATGATAGATTGCAATTAAAACATTATTACAAAAACTATAAAGCAACTACAAAAACGCAAAAAACCAAAAAGAAAAAAAGTCTAAAAAAACATACTAAGCCAGATAAAAAGGCTGAAGTAAAAAAAAGAGCACCTAAAAAAGCAACCCCTAAAAAAGATGAGTATGAAGTAATAGAGATTGGCTATTAAAAAGCAATCTCTTTTGGATCATTTTTATCTAAAAGCACTTTGTAAAACTTCTCTTTTTGATTAAAGCTATTAATTGTTAATTTCGAAAAGTTATCAAGATAATCCCAAAAAGCCTTCAAAAGCTCTTTATCAACATACTTTGCCTCTTCTTCTAAGGCTTCTTTCATAATACCAAGCCATTCAATTCTATCTTTTTTGGTAATAGAAAAATCATCATGAACCTTAATCATATATTCATTCAAATCCATTCCATTTGCTTCTTCATAAACTTTGGGTCCACCACAAATTTGAATAAAAAACTTTGCATTTTTCTCTTTTACTTTATTAAACTCTTCTATCTCTTGCGGGAAAAAGTGCGAAATTTCACTCTCATAAATCTTATCATAAAACTTATACATCAACTTTTTCATTCCCTCAATGCCACCAATTGCTTCAAAAAACTCTTTTGGAGGATTTTTAAAGCGAACTCTTTCATTTTCATTAAAATCACTAATTTCAAACATACTTTCTCCTTTTAATTCCATCCATGCATCTTTTTTGAAATAAAAAGTGCTTGGTTTTGATTCATTTCAATGACACTGCTTGCAACATAATTTGCTTCTTCTAAAATTTGATAGTAGTTATCTAAAAGCAATTTATCATTTTTTGTTAGAAAAATAATTAACCCAGCATTTTTAATGGCTTTATATATCTTTTTTGCAAACTCTTGAAGCTTATCAATTTCAAAATCGATAATAACATAATCATAAAAAAGTCCTCTTAACATAAAAGAAGGACGCGTAAGAGGAAAATACTTAATATGTTGAAATTCATTTTGATATTTTGTTTCTAACTTTTTTTCTTGCACAAAAAAGAAAAACTCAAATCCTTTTTCTTTGCAAAAGACTTCTAACTCTTTTGCAAGATGAAAGTTTTCTTTAAAAAAGTAAGCAATGCGAATATTTGGTGCTTCTTTAATGAGTGCAAAAATCTCTTTCATTCTTCCTTACCCAAAATTTTTATTGCTATCATAGCAAGAAAAACTTCTAAAACTGCCGCTAAAATCAAAGAATAATAATTTGTTATGGAAATTAATTGCAATTCTTTACCAATGGTAGCAATAGCAACAAGCAGTGTTAAAGGCATCGAAAGTGAAAATGCAAAAAGAACAATTTCTTTTTTATTAAAAATTTGATAAAACACAAAAGTAGAAATTATCTTTATAAAGAAAGAAAGTAAGGTTAAAAGCAAAGCATCTTTAAACACACCTTGCAAAAAAAGTGCCCTCAAATCTAAAGTGCTTCCAACATGGATAAAAAAAATTGGCACTAAAAAACCAAAACCAAAGCTCATTAATTCATCTTCTAAATTTTTTTTATGATGAAAAAACTCTTTAATGGCAACGCCTGCAATAAAAGCTCCAAGCGCTACTTCTAAATGAAGTTTAAGCATAATGGCAATTAAAATAAAAAAAAGAGCAATCGATAATCTAATGTCTTGCTTTGCCCAATTTTTTTTAGGCATAAGAGCCTCTTTTAAGTTTGGAAACCACCAAAAAAGCAAATCAAGCAATTTATAAAGCAGAGCAATTAAAAAAATAAATCCAAACAAAATTGCAAGCTCTTCAAAAAGCTGAAAGCCAAATCCAACATGCACACTCACATCAAAAATAGTCAAAACTATAATACTTACAACCTCTCCAAGCACACCAATAATAAAAGCACTCTCAAGCCATTTTTGATTTTTAAATTGCGATAATGTCGCTAAAATCCCAATTGAAATTAGCGGTATAGAAAGAATATAAATTATATTAAGATGCAGTAATTTACCAATTACAATACTCAAAACTCCAATAAGTCCTAAAAAAAATACACCTTTTTGCAACAACTCCTTTGGCGCATAAAGCAATTTTTTTAAATCAACCTCCATTCCAGCAATAAACATCAAAAATAAAAATCCAACTTTTGCCAATAAATCAAAATAACCATTTGAATGAATTAAAGAAAAGGTAGTTAAAATCGAACCACTTAAAATCTCAATCAAAGAAGTAGGCAAAGCTAAAATTTTAGCAAAAAAGGGCGAAAGCCACAATATTGCAGCCAAAATTAAAATTAACGCAATCTCATTTTCCATCACACTCTCTTGCTATCTCATATCCAAATGCTTGAATTCGTTCTTGATCTTGTAAAGCACTCACGCCCTTTGTTGTCAAATAGTCCCCAATTACAATTGCATTAGCCCCTGCTTCATACATTGCTTTTTCTTTTTCAAAAGTATCAAAAAGGTGTTCTCTTCCTCCAGCAACCATAATTTTTGCTTTTGGCAATGCTTTTGCAATCTTTTTAATAACTTCAATTGCCTCATCAAATTCAATATTGCGCTTTTTTATTGGTAAAGCTTCATTTGGAATATAAAAATTAATTGGAACTGAATCTGGCTTTAGTGAAATTAAAGCCTTAATAAACTCTTCTCTATCTTCTTTACTCTCTCCCATTCCAAAAATACCGCCCGAACAAAGCTTAAGTCCTGCTTTTTTGACATTTTGAGCACAGTTATAGCGCTCTTGCCAACTATGCGTTGAGCAAATTTTTGGATAATAACTTTGAGCTGTTTCTAAATTGTGGTTATAACTTGTCACACCTGCTTTTTTTAGCTCTTTGAGCATCTCTAAGCTTACTGTTCCATTGCATGCAATAATTTGAAAATTAGAAAGCTCTTTTTTAATCAATGTAGTATAGCTAATAATTTTTTCAAGCTTTTTGCTATCTAAACCTTTGCCAGCAGTTACCAAGCAATACCCAAGCGCACCAAGCTCTTTTGCTCTTTTAGCCTCTTGTAAAACCAACTTTTCATCTTTAAATTTATAGCGTGCAATCTTTGCTCCATGATGCACACTTTGAGTACAAAATGCGCAATCTTCCAAACAATTCCCACTTAAAACGTTATTAATTGCACAAAGAAATATCTTTTTTGCCATTTACACTCTTTTTTGTTCAAATTTTTTTTGTTCCCAAAAACTCTTTGTATCAATATTTTTGGCATAATAGTTAATAATAAAGGTATCTTTAGTAATTTCTAATAATACCGCCTCACAAAGCGGTTTATTTCTTGCGCAAACTTCACCAGGATTTAAAAAGAGTTTCCCTTGATGCATCTCAAAAGCAAATTTATGTAAATGTCCATATAAAATAATATCCACATCGGGTGTAAAATAGTAAGGATGATGCATTAACTTAAAAGTCGTATTTTTAATTTTAAGATAGTGTGGCTCACTAAAAATATGAAAATCTTTAGCATAAGGAATTAAAGCTCTATCATTATTGCCAAAAACCGCAGCATAAAGCAAATTGGCATTTGCTAAAACTTCAAGATTTTTTGGCGTTTGAAAATCTCCCAAATGCAAAAGATATTTGGCACCCTCTTTTTGTAATTTCTCAATAGCATCTTTTAAAAGCTCATCTTTTCCATGGCTATCTGAAAGAATTCCTACTTTTAATCTTGAATCTTCTCTTTGCATTGTAAACACTCATAATATTTTTTGGTTTTTAACTCTTTATATCCCATCATAAAGTTGCATTTTGGACACTTTTTATTCGTTGGCAAAAGATTTGTTACAAAATCACACTTTGGATAATTTGCACATCCATAAAATTTGCCTCTTTTTCCCATTCGCTCAACAATTTTTCCACCACACTTAGGACATGGCACATCAAGCTCTTTTGGAGGATTGAGTGGTTTTGTATTTTTACATTTTGGATAGGCGCTGCAAGCTAAAAACTTTCCTCTCCTTGAATTCTTAATTACCATTGGCGAACCGCATTTTTCACACACTTCGTTTGTTTTTTCCTCTTCTTTATTCTCCTCTAAAGATGCACTATATTTACATTTTGGAAAGTTTGAACATGAAATAAACTCTCCATAGCGTCCACTTCTAATAACAAGTTCTCCATCTTCACACTTTGGACACTTTTTGCCAAGTGGTTTAATGCTTTTTAGTGATTTTATCTCTTTTTTTCCTTTTTCTACCTTTTGCATAAAAGGCTCATAAAAGTCTAAAAGCACCTTTTGCCAATCCTCTTTGCCTTGAGCAATCAAATCAAGGCTCTCTTCCATTTTCGAAGTAAAATTTGCATCAACAATCTCATCAAAGTGCTTTTCAAGCACTTCAATAACTGTAAAAGCAATTTTTGTTGGATGAATACGCTTTTTAATAATTTCAATATACTCTCTTGCTTGCAAAATAGAAATTGTTGGCGCATAGGTGCTTGGACGCCCAATGCCTCTTTTTTCAAGCTCTTTAATCAAACTTGCTTCGCTATATCTAGCAGGCGGTTCAGTTTGGTGCTCTTTTGCTTCAATTTTTGTTAATGTCACACTTTGACCCTCTTTAAGGTCAGGCAAAAGCACATCTTTTTCATTGTTACCAAGCACTTTATAAAATCCATCAAAAAGCACTCGTTTACCTTGCGCTTTAAAAGTAGCTTTACTTCCTTTAATAAAGAGATTTTGCAACTCATATTTTGCATCACTCATTTGGCAAGCAATAAAGCGATTATAAATTAATGTATAGAGTTTTAATTCATCTTTTTCTAAATATTTTGCTGCAAGCTCTGGCGTAAAATCAACTTTAGTTGGACGAATTGCTTCGTGGGCTTCTTGTGCCCCTTTTGATTTGCTTTGATAATTTTTTGGCTCTTTTGGTAAATACTCGCTGCCATATTGCTCTTTTATAAAAGCTCTTGCACTCTCAATAGCTTCTTTTGCCAAATTAAGGCTATCGGTTCTCATATAAGTAATAATCCCGGTAATTCCCTCGTTGGTTTTTACTCCTTCATAGAGCTTTTGCGCAATTTGCATTGTTTTTTTGGGCGAAAAACCAAGTTGCGTTGATGCAGCTTGCTGCAAGGTAGAAGTCATAAATGGCGGTGGCGTTTTAGCGCTTTTGATACTTTTTTCAATTTTTTCAACAATAAAGGTATCGCTTTTTGCACTCTTTACAATTTCATCGGCAAACTCTTTACTTGCAATATCAAGCTTTTTAAGTGTTTTGCCCTCAAAGCTATAGAGCGAACTCTCAATAACTTCATTAAAAATTGCTTCAATGCTATAGTAGGTTTGCGGTTTAAAAGCTTGAATTTCACGCTCTCTATCAACAATAAGTTTTAATGTCGCACTTTGCACACGCCCAGCACTAAGTCCTCTTTGAATTTTACTTGCAAGTAAAGGAGAGAGTTTATACCCAACAATTCTATCTAAAAGTCTTCTTGCTTGTTGAGCATCAACGCGATTCATATCAATATTTCTTGGATTTTGCAAAGCATTATTGATTGCACTTTTGGTAATTTCATGAAATACAATTCGTGGCAATGATTCTGGCTTTTTGCCAATTGCTTTGGCAATATGATAGCCAATTGCCTCACCTTCTCTGTCTTCATCTGTTGCAATAAAGATTTGCTCAGCATCTTTGGCTAACTTTTTAATCTCTTTTACTACATCTTTATGATCGCTTGACACAACATATTTTGGAATAAATTTATCATTTTCAATTGTTATACCAAATTGCTTTTTGGGCAAATCACGAATGTGCCCTTTTGAAGCAACTACTTTAAAATCTTTTCCTAAAAAGTTTTCTATTGTTCTTGCTTTTGCTGGTGATTCGACTATTATTAAATTTTTCATAACCTTTTCTTATCTTTTAAAATTTTTTTGTCATTTTAACACAATTTTTTAAATCTATAGGGTATACTTTTAAAAAACTCTACCCTACACAAAAAAGGACAAATATGAAAAAAACAACTCTAACTCTTTTAACAATTGTCAGCTTGGCTCAAGCAAATAGCGATGTTTTAAACAAAGTTTTAACCTTTCATAAAGCCTTTTTTGGAGGTGGAGTTGAATTTAATGCAACAAAAATTGCAAAAGAAAAGTATAAAATTACACTCCTTCCTCAAAAAGAGCCATTTTTTAAATTTTTTCACCACAAACCAAGCATTACTTTGCAAGTTGATGAAGGACCTTTTGTCTCTGTGCCTAAATTTACTTTGGCAAAAGCTGGCTTTTTAGGCAAAACAAACTTCTTTACCCTCATCAATCGCAAAAAACCAAAAGATTTAAAAAAAGATGTTTTTTTAACTTTAACAGGAGTTGTGAGTTTTTCTGATAAATTGCAAGAAAAAATTATGCTTGATGCAATCAATATCGAAGATAACAAATCTTTAGTTTTTATTAGCCCCGTTCAATTTAGCGACGAAATCAATTTAAACAATTATACTGGATGGGCAAAAATCTATTTAGATACAATTGAGCTAAAAGGCAAAGTTGATAACTCTTTATTGACTCTTCAAGGAATCTCAAGCAAAAACGAATATTTTGCCCCGCCAATAAATAATCTCTATCTCTTTAGTAAAAACCACACCCATATAAATAAATTTCATCTGCTTACAAAAGATAAATACCACCTAAATATCACTACATCTTTTGATTTTGCAAGTGCCCTTATGAAAAAAAATCAAAATTTTTCACTCCTTGCAAGCCAATTTGCAATAAAATCCTTAGATCAAAATACCACAATTTGGGCAAAAGGAGTTAAAGAGCTTGATTTTGAGTTAAAAGTTGATAATCTTGGCACAAAAGGAGTTATTGATTTTATTAAACTTTCGCAAAAAATGCAACAAGCACAAGCAAATTTAGCAAAAGCTGCTAAAAATAATGATGATATAGCTATTCAAAAAGCTATTTTGAAAGTAAGTGAAACGAATAATAAATTAGTTCCTATTTTTAATGAACTCTTTATTGCAAATAAAAGCAAAATCTCTTTAAATCTTATCTTACAAGAGGCAAAAGAAAATCATATTACTTTAGACTTAATTTACAAAGGAGAAAAACTCAGCGGCTCTTTACAAAGTGCTTACATTAGTATCTTAGCACAAAACTTTAACCTCTTTGATGGCGATTTTGATATTGCAATTAATCGCGATTTTGCCTTTAATCTCTATCCACTCTCAACCTTGCTTTTAGATTTGTTAAAAACAAAAGGCTTAGCAAAAGAAAAAGATGGTATCTATTATTTAAAAGGGCAACTTAAAGATGGAAAAATTATTATCAATAACCATGCCTATTCCTTGCAAGAGCTTAATATGCTCCTTTTTAAAGGACTTTAATGTGCTCTATTTTTGGAGTGATTGGTAAAAGTGCAAATGCAAAAAGTGCATTCAAAACCCTTGCTCACCGCGGGCAAGATAGCACAAAAACGCTTGAAGGAAGCGGATACTTTTTTGGCTCACACCGCTTAGCAATTGAAAGCTACAATTCTCTTCATAACCAGCCATTAGAGAAAAATGGCTTCATAGCCTTATTTAATGGCGAGATTTATAACTACAAAGAGCTTATTACAAAATACAACTTAGACGCAAATGACGAAATTGAAACAATTTTAGAGCTTTTCTTTTTAAAAAAAGAGCAAATTCTCTCTTATCTTCGCGGAATGTATGCTATTGCAATTTACAATACCAATACAAAAGAGCTTTGGCTCTTTCGCGATATTGTTGGCAAAAAACCGCTCTATTTTACCTATACAGGAGAGCAATTTATTTTTGCAAGTGAAGCAAAAGCAATTTGCCATATGATTGGCTTTCATTTAGAAAAAAGAGCAATCCATCAATTTTTAGGTTATGGAGCAACTATTTCACCCCAAACATTGGATAAATATATCTTTAAACTCAAACCATCTTCTTATCTTTATTTTAATTTTCAAAATCAAACAAATAAAAGCAAAGAGTTTGACTTTTTTTTGATGCAAAAAATTCTTTATAAGGATTTAGAAAGTGCAAGCAAAGTTTATGAAAAAGAGCTTAAACAAGCAATTGCCATTCGCATTCCAAAAGTGCCGTGGGGCGTTTTGGTTAGTGGCGGGCTTGATTCGTCACTCCTTGCAGCAATG
>JALVTH010000015.1:10562-11069 GCA_027036015.1 Campylobacteraceae bacterium | reverse complement strand
ATTTTAGATATAGAAGAGTTTTTGGGTGAATATTTTAGCGATATTAGAAATGATAATTTTGCAAAGATTGCTGCAACTGCTTTTCCAATGCTTGGAATTTTAGGCACTTTTATAGCAATTGCTATATCAATGCCAAATTTTACTATAAGTAATGTGAATGAGTTAAATATGCAAATCTCAAAGCTTTTAAGTGGAGTTGGAACTGCATTTTATGCCTCTATTTTTGGGATATTTTTATCTCTTTGGTGGATCTTTTTTGAGCGTTTTGGTTTAAGCAAAATTAATACTTTAGCTCTTTCGCTAAAAAAAGTTTATGCTAAAGATATATGGTCTCAAAGAGAGCTTTTAGCTTTTAAATATAATCAAAAAATGATTTTTGAAAATGAGTTTGTCAAGTCATTAAAAGAGATTTTTAGTCTTGATTTTATCAAAGAAGTAAATAAAGAGCATTTACAAACATATCAAAAATTAATTGAAGAGTCAAAAATAGGATTAGAAAATATAGAA